>NZ_JAMPKJ010000075.1:0-7500 GCF_039962115.1 Funiculus sociatus GB2-C1
CAAATTGTCTGCCACAATCTCGACATTTAAAATTTTGTTTACCAGTGTGAGTATGACCATTTTTTACAACGTATTGAGAGTCGCACTTGGGGCATTGCATAAGCTAAAAATTAAGGTAGGTTGAATAATTAAAATTATAGTTCATTAGCATTACTATGCAGGACTACCCAACTTTGGATACAAACTACTGGCTGTCGAAATAAACCGTTAAGGTAAAGGCACTTTGACACGCAATTATAAATAGAACAGTTATGGCACAGATTTCTCGTCGCCAGTTCTTCCTATTCGCTGGATCTACTCTAGGAACGTTAGGATTAAGCCAGCTTAATATTCAACGACAGGCGGATTGGTATGGCAAAGTTCTGGCAAAAAGTACCCCTCGCAAACTTGCCTTACTCGTCGGCATCAATAATTATCCCGACAAACCTCCAATTCAACCTTTGCGGGGGTGCGTCAATGATGTAGCGTTGCAGCGTCATCTCCTGATCCACCGCTTTGGTTTTAATCCCAAAGATATCTACACTCTGACTGATACACAAGCAACTCGCCAAGGAATTCTAGAGGCATTTGAAGAACATCTGATTAAACAAGCCAAGCCTGGAGATGTGGTAGTGTATCACTACTCAGGACACGGTTCTCGTGTTTCCGATCCAGATCCAATTGTTGTTGAACCAGGTAGTAAGAGTGGATTAAACGGCACTTTCGTTCCTGTTGATGCCACACTACCCACCGGATACCCAGACAAAGGTGGTGTCGTCAAGGACATTATGGGACACACATTGTTCCTGTTGATGTCAGCGTTGCAAACTGAAAATTTCACCGCTGTTCTAGATAGTTGTTACTCTGGTGGTGCTACCAGAGATCGTCGAGTGCGATCGCGAGATGGAGGCATGAAACTACAGATTTCTCCTGAAGAAAAAGCGTATCAACAAAGGTGGTTGTCACAACTGAAGCTTTCTCGCGAAGAATTTGTCAAACGGTATCGGGAGGGAGTTGCTAAAGGAGTTGTACTCGCTGCAACAGATCCTTCTCAAACGGCGGCAGATGCACGTTTTAATGGCTTTTATGCGGGAGCCTTTACCTATTTACTGACACAGTATCTCTGGCAGCAAACGAGTACGCCGGAGAGCGCGATCGCCCACGCAACTAAACACATACTGGACGCAGATAACCAAACACCCCGTTATGAAGTTAAAGTTGGCAGTGCGTATGAAAAGCAACCTATCTATTTCATCAATACCCCAAGTTCGGTAGCAAATGCAGTCATTACCGAAGTAAAAGGAAATAAGGCAACGTTGTGGTTGGGTGGTTTAAACCTGGCAACTATTGAAAATGGCACGGTGTTTACTATTATCGGTGCTAAGGGAGGTAGTGCAGGTCAAGTGACCCTGCAATCTCGTGAGGGCTTAATTGGAATAGGGACAGTTGAGGAGGTTGTTAAACCAGGGACACTGTTGCAGAAGATAGATTAATTCTGGGTTATTTGTCTTCCCTACATCCGCTAGGGAATGAATTCCCTGGCGAGTGAGTGGGCAAGCGAAAAATACCCACAATTTCGATTTACCAACTCGTTGATGGCGAGTATATCTTTAATCAGTTCAGAGAAAATGACTGGATTGAATCCCCCGCTTTCCCAGAGTTGAATTTGACAGCCGCACAGATTTTTAAATTTGGCCAATGATGAGGAGTTATGACTGAGATAGTAGCTAAACCCATTGAAGACATCGTGCCAAGAAAATCGTCTTTCCTGTTGCGCCTGGTATCGTTTCCAGGGATAGTCCATCGAAGTTTGGCGCTATTGATTGGTGTTCTGTTGTTGTCAGAGTCCGTAGCTGCCACACCGGGGCGCATGGGCGTAAGCATTGCCCAACAGCCAGCAACTACCGAGCAAGAAGCAACTCGCGTCGCAGCAGAACGAGCCTTTCAGGAGGGATTCCAACTCTATGAGCAAGGAACAGCAGAATCTCTACGACAGGCAATTACCAAATTGAACGACGCACTCCCCCTTTATCAAGCAGTCGGCGACAAAAAAGGGGAAGCCGTCACCCTCTTGGTCATCGGCAAAATCTACGACGATTTAGGAGAAAAGCAAAAAGCTCTGGAATTCTACAACCAATCCTTGCCCTTGAGTCGGGCTACTGGGCACAAGGCAGGGGAAGGCGTTACTCTCAACAACATCGGTGCAGTCTACGAGGCATTAGGAGAAAAGCAAAAAGCCCTGGATTTCTACAACCAATCCTTGCCCTTGAGTCGGGCTACTGGGGACAAGGCTGTTACCCTCAACAACATTGGTAGAGTCTACGACGCATTAGGAGAAAAGGAAAAAGCCCTGGACTACCTCAACCAATCCTTGCCCTTGAGTCGGGCTACTGGGGACAAGGCAATCGAAGCCTTCACCCTTAACTACATCGGTGTAGTTTACTCTGCCTTAGGAGAAAACCAAAAAGCCCTGGATTTCTACAACCAATCCTTGCCCTTGAGTCGGGCTACTGGGGACAAAGTAGGGGAAGCCCGTACTCTCAATAACATTGGTGCAGTCTACTCCGCATTAGGAGAAAAGCAAACAGCCCTGGATTTCTACAACCAATCCTTGCCCTTGAGACGGGCGACTGGGGACAAGGCTGGCGTTGCCGTTACCCTCAACAACATTGGTCTAGTCTACGCCGATTTAGGAGAAAAGCAAACAGCCCTGGATTTCTACAACCAATCCTTGCCCTTGAGACGGGCGACTGGGGACAAGGCAGGGGAAGCTCGTACTCTCAACGGCGTTGCTGAAGTCTACGGCGATTTAGGAGAAAAGCAAAAAGCCCTCGACTACCTCAACCAATCCTTGCCCTTGAGTCGGGCTACTGGGGACAAGGCAACCGAAGCGGTTACCCTCAATAACATCGGTGCAGTCTACCTCGCATTAGGAGAAAAGCAAAAAGCCCTGGAGTTCTACAACCAATCCTTGCCCTTAAAACGGGCGACTGGGGACAAGGCAGCAGAAGCTCGTACCCTCACTAACATTGGTAGAGTCTACGCCGATTTAGGAGAAAAGCAAAAAGCCCTGGAGTTCTACAACCAATCCTTGCCCTTGAGTCGGGCGACTGGGGACAAGGCAGCAGAAGCGGTTACCCTCAATAACATTGGTAGATTCTACGCCGATTTAGGAGAAAAGCAAAAAGCCCTGGAGTTCTACAACCAATCCTTGCCCTTGAGTCGGGCTATTAGGGCCAAGGCAACCGAAGCGGTTACTCTCTACAATTTCGCCTACCTAGAACGCAACCGAGGCAATCTCAATGAAGCTTTCACTCAAATGGAAGCTGCCATCAAAATCATTGAAAAACTCCGCACCAACATAGCAAGCCAGCAATTCCGCGCCTCTTACTTCGCTTCAGTGCAGAATTATTACCAGTTCTACATTGACCTGTTGATGCAGTTGCACAAACAGCAACCCTCCAAAGGATACGACTCTCTAGCCCTAAACGTCAGCGAACGTGCCAAGGCACGCAATCTTTTAGAACTCCTCACCGAAGCAAACGTTAACATTCGCTCTCGTGGAGACTCCAAATTAATTAAACAAGAGCGCACTTTACAACAGCAACTCAATGCCGCAGAACAAAGCCGCGTAAAACTCCTCGAAGGTTCCTATAACAACAAACAGTTAGCCGAGATCAAAAAACAAATTGAATCCCTCCTCAGCGAACTAGATCGAGTCCAAGCGGAAGTCCGCGTGAAAAACCCCGCCTATGCAGCAATCTCTCAACCGGGAGCCTTCACCCTCAACCTGCAACAAATTCAACAACAGGTACTTGATGACAACACCCTGCTATTGGAATATTCTCTAGGTAGCGATCGCAGCTATCTTTGGGCAGTCACTAAAACAGGCATTACCAGCTACGAACTCCCCAAACGCGCTGACATCGAAGCCGCAGCCAAGGAATTCTACAATCAACTTAAATCGGAAACAGGTAGCCTAGAATCTGGCATGAAATTGAGCCAGATTCTACTCTCTCCCGTAGCAAATCAACTAACTAACAAACGCTTACTCATCGTCAGCGACGGCGCATTGCAATCAATTCCCTTCGCCGCCCTCCCCATACCTACCGGAACCTCTCCCCCAACCCCTTCCCTGCAAGGGGAGGGGAGTAATTCTCCTGCACCCCCTTCCCTGCAAGGGAAGGGGGCTGGGGGGTTAGGTTTCACTCCTCTCCTCGTACAAAATGAAATCGTCAGCCTCCCCTCCGCCTCAACCTTAGGCGTATTAAGAAGTCAACTCAAAGGACGCAAACCTGCTGCAAAAACAGTCGCCGTCTTAGCAGATCCCATCTTCACCTCCGACGACAAGCGGTTGACATCTAAACCCCAGCAAAGCAACACTACAATTGCCAGCGACGCCAAACGATCTGCCGAAGAAGCTTGCCGCACCTCCGATCTCGAACGGCTTGAGTACAGCAGTAAAGAAGCCGAACAAATTCTCAAACTTGTACCTGCTTCTCAACACCTACAAGCCTTGGGTTCTAAAGCTTCTCACGCTACAGCCACCAGTCCCGACTTAGCTCAGTATCGCATGGTGCATTTCGCCACTCACGGCTGCGTCAACGAAGAGCAACCACAATTATCCGGCTTGGTGCTATCCCTGTTTGATGACAAAGGCAATCCGACAGATAATGGTTTCCTGCGTCTCCACGACATCTACAACCTCAATCTCCCCGCCGAACTCGTCGTCCTCAGCGCCTGCGAAACCGGACTGGGTAAAGATGTCAAGGGAGAAGGACTTATTGGGTTGACACGCGGCTTTATGTATGCAGGTGCAAAGCGAGTCGCTGTGAGTTTGTGGCGCGTCAACGATGTGGCAACGTCAAAGCTGATGGAGAAATACTACCAACAGATGCTGGACAAAGGGCTAAATCCGGTAGCAGCCTTGAGAGCAGCACAGTTAGAAATGTGGCAAACTGAGCAATGGAAAGCCCCTTACTACTGGGCAGCTTTTGTGGTGCAAGGCGAGTGGAGATAATTAACACGCGATTAAATTTACTACTACCAAGGGGGTTGATTAAGAAAAAGATGCGATCGCATCTCTTCATCTCAACCCAGTTAATGACCAACCAAAGCGCGTTAAATTAGCTTAAAGAGCATTATTGAACGATACACTGACAGGCTACACTTTCGCATTAGCGCAGAATTACAGAGACGGATATGCCAAGAACTCAACGCAACGACAACTTTATTGACAAAAGCTTCACGGTAATGGCGGATATAATCCTGAAGATCCTGCCAACCGATAAGAAGGCAAAAGAAGCCTTCGCCTACTACCGCGATGGTATGTCAGCGCAGGCGGATGGAGAATACGCCGAAGCCTTGGACAATTACAGGGAAGCCTTGACATTAGAGGAAGACCCTTACGACCGCAGCTATATCCTCTACAATATGGGGCTGATATACGCCAGCAATGGCGAACTTGAGCAGGCTTTGGAATACTACTATGAGGCGATTGAACTCAACCCGCGTATTCCCCAAGCTTTGAATAATATTGCCGTGATTTTCCATTACCAAGGAGAAAGGGCAAAAGAAGCTGGGGACATGGACAGCGCAGAAGCTTTATATGACAAAGCAGCCGAGTATTGGAAACAAGCAATAAGCATGGCTCCCAATAACTACATCGAAGCCCAAAACTGGCTCAAAACCACTGGTCGCTCAAAGATAGATGTATTCTTCTAGCTATTAGCTATAGCAGTCCTATTTGATTTGTGAAAATAACGAACCACCCAGACACAGAGAAAGAGAAGAGAGAGAAGTTTACAACTCATTTAGGATTGCTATATTAGCTATTAGCTACTCACTAATGACCACTAACAACTAAAGAATTCTGATGATTGACCGCGAACAAGTTCGTAAAGTTGCCCATCTCGCTCGTCTGGATATGAACCCTGAAGAAGAGGAGCAATTTACTACTCAATTGGGTAGTATTTTAGAATATTTTGAACAACTGAGCGAACTAGATGTCAGTGATGTGGAGCCAACAACACGGGCAATTGATGTCAGCAATGTGACGCGACCCGATGAAATGGAAGCCTATCCCAATCGGGAAGCTATCCTTACTGGTGCGCCAGATCGAGAAGAGGATTTCTTTAAGGTGCCGCAAATTTTAAGTGCTGAATAAGCAGAAGTTTATAAAGTGAGTATTACCCACCTTATAAACTTTGTTTTTAGTTTCTTGATAGGTGCAAGCTGTCAAAGGAGAAAATTATGGGTTTGGGTGTTCTTGTTGATGGAAAATGGGTCAGCGAAAGGGAGCAAGAAGACGATAAAGGAAAATTTATTCGCCCCTCGACGACATTCCGCAACAAAATTACAGCCGATGGTTCTAGTGGTTTTAAGGCTGAGCCGGGCCGCTATCATCTGTATATTTCTTGGGCTTGTCCTTGGGCGCAGCGAACCGCGATTATGCGAAAATTGAAGGGGCTGGAGGATGTTATCAGCCTCTCAGCTGTTGGCGCGGTAATCGATCAAAATAGTTGGGAATTTACTGATGAGCCGGGTGCGATTCCTGATACTGTGAACGGAAAAAATTATCTTTGGGAAGTCTATGTGGAAGCAGATGAAAATTACAGCGGTCGTGTAACTGTTCCTGTGCTTTGGGATAAAGAAACTGCGACGATTGTAAATAATGAATCTCGCGAAATTATCCGGATGTTGGATACGGAATTCGAGAATTTCGCTAAGTCAAATGTAAATTTTTATCCCTCAGATTTACAGGAGACGGTTGATAAGACTATCGATGCTATTTATCAACCAATTAATAATGGCGTTTATCGGGCGGGATTTGCTACTAGCCAAGCAGCGTATGAGGAAGGCGTAACAGACTTATTCGATGCTCTCGACCATTGGGAAAAGGTGTTAGATAGGCAACGCTACCTTTGTGGCGATCACATAACTGAGGCAGACTGGTGCATGTTCACAACGCTGTTGCGCTTCGATGCGGTGTACTATGTCCATTTCAAATGCAACTTGCGCCGCATTGTTGACTATCCCAATCTGTGGAACTACCTCAAAGACCTTTACCAACAGCCGGGGGTGAAGGAAACTTGCAACCTAGACCACATCAAACGGCATTACTACAAAAGCCACCCAAAAGTCAACCCGACTCGAATTGTGCCTAAAGGGCCGTTAATTGATTTTGAGGCACCCCACGACCGCGAACAGCGATCGCATACGCCTGCGGCGATCGCCTGAGACTTGCTGCTGTTAAAGTATGATTTTTTCAACAGAAGAGACGCGATTAATCGCGTCTCTTTATCTTTGTGGTTCCTTAAAAAAGGGGGCAAAGAGTTTTTAACCGCAGATTTGTTGCAGTGTAGGCGTGAAGTTAGGGTAGGAAATAGCCGCTGCTTCGGCACGGTTAATTGTGGTAGTCCCAGAGGCGTTGAGGGCGGCAATGGCGAGACTCATGGCTATCCGGTGGTCGGTATGACTATCAACATCAGTCCCATTAAGGGGAGTACCGCCAGTAATTTC
>NZ_JAMPKJ010000075.1:12500-28778 GCF_039962115.1 Funiculus sociatus GB2-C1
CATTTCACCCCTAACCACACCTCATCCGCTGATTTTTCAACATCAGTCGGTTCGGACCTCCACTTGGTGTTACCCAAGCTTCATCCTGGACATGGTTAGATCACCCGGGTTCGGGTCTATAAACACTGATAATTTGCGCCCTGTTCAGACTCGCTTTCGCTTTGGCTGCGGCAATTCTTGCTTTAACCTACCAGTGCTTATAAGTCGCCGGCTCATTCTTCAACAGGCACACGGTCACTCGTTTAATCGAGCTTCCATTGCTTGTCAGCTGACGGTTTCACGTTCTATTTCACTCCCCTTTCGGGGTTCTTTTCACCTTTCCCTCGCGGTACTGGTTCACTATTGGTCACACAGTAGTATTTAGCCTTACCGAGTGGTCTCGGCTGATTCACACGGGATTTCTCGTGCCCCATGCTACTCGGGATTCAGCTCGAGCTATTGGCGCTTTCGACTACAGGACTTTTACCTGCTCTGGTGCAGTTTTCAGCTGCTTCGTCTAGTACCTTTAGTCTCTTTTTTGCTGTCCCACTACCCCATAAAGCATGCTTTATGGTTTAGGCTTTTCCCTTTTCGCTCACCACTACTGGGGGAATCTCTTTTGATTTCTTTTCCTCGGGCTACTAAGATGTTTCAGTTCGCCCGGTTGGCTCATGCCTGTCTATGGATTCAACAGGCTGTACTTGGGGTTGCCCCATTCGGATATCTCCGGCTCGATGCTTGCTTCCAGCTCCCCGGAGTGTTTCGTCGGTCGCCACGTCCTTCTTCGCCTCTGTGTGCCGAGGGATTCACCGTCAGCTGTTTGTAGCTTGACCACAATCTCTTCAGCTTGAAGTTTTACGGACACCTTTTTTGATTTGATGTCTCGTTTTTCCTGCTTTTTACGTTGCTATGCAGTTTTCAAGGTTCTTTTGCTGGCTTTTTTCCCAGCAGGCTCTCTTACTCTAGGATAAGATTCGTTGCTGGCAAAAGTTGCTTTTTTTTGTTCTTTGAGTGCTTAGGTTGGTTTTTTTTAGGTGGGCCATCC
Source organism: Funiculus sociatus GB2-C1 (assembly GCF_039962115.1). Classification (NCBI taxonomy): domain Bacteria; kingdom Bacillati; phylum Cyanobacteriota; class Cyanophyceae; order Coleofasciculales; family Coleofasciculaceae; genus Funiculus; species Funiculus sociatus. The sequence goes on from NZ_JAMPKJ010000075.1 coordinate 13,525, forward strand.
TGGACTCGAACCAGGGACCTCACCCTTATCAGGGGTGCGCTCTAACCACCTGAGCTAATAGCCCGCGTTTTTTGAACCTGTTAATAGTTTGAAAGCTGATGTATCCACTTTTCCTCGATGACCTAGGTTGACCTCCACTTCCCCAAATCTTTTCGATTTTTCGGTTGAGTGGGGTTTGGTCTCCCTTAAAAGGAGGTGATCCAGCCACACCTTCCGGTACGGCTACCTTGTTACGACTTCACCCCAGTCATCAGCCCTGCCTTCGGCATCCCCCTCCTGCGAACAGGTTAGGGTAACGACTTCGGGCGTGGCCAACTCCCATGGTGTGACGGGCGGTGTGTACAAGGCCCGGGAACGGATTCACCGCCGTATGCTGACCGGCGATTACTAGCGATTCCGCCTTCACGCAGGCGAGTTGCAGCCTGCGATCTGAACTGAGCCACGGTTTATGGGATTTGCTTGTCATTGCTAACTTGCTGCCCTTTGTCCGTAGCATTGTAGTACGTGTGTAGCCCAGGACGTAAGGGGCATGCTGACTTGACGTCATCCCCACCTTCCTCCGGTTTGTCACCGGCAGTCTCTCTAGAGTGCCCAACTTAATGATGGCAACTAAAAACGAGGGTTGCGCTCGTTGCGGGACTTAACCCAACATCTCACGACACGAGCTGACGACAGCCATGCACCACCTGTGTTCGCGCTCCCTAAGGCACTCCTCTCTTTCAAGTGGATTCGCGACATGTCAAGTCCTGGTAAGGTTCTTCGCGTTGCATCGAATTAAACCACATACTCCACCGCTTGTGCGGGCCCCCGTCAATTCCTTTGAGTTTCACACTTGCGTGCGTACTCCCCAGGCGGGATACTTAACGCGTTAGCTCCGGCGCGGCCCGGGTCGATACAGGCCACACCTAGTATCCATCGTTTACGGCTAGGACTACTGGGGTATCTAATCCCATTCGCTCCCCTAGCTTTCGTCCCTCAGTGTCAGTTGCAGTCCAGCAGAGCGCTTTCGCCACCGGTGTTCTTCCCGATCTCTACGCATTTCACCGCTACACCGGGAATTCCCTCTACCCCTACTGCACTCTAGTCTTTCAGTTTCCACCGCCTTTGTGGGGTTAAGCCCCACTCTTTAACGGCAGACTTGAATGACCACCTACGGACGCTTTACGCCCAATTATTCCGGATAACGCTTGCATCCTCCGTATTACCGCGGCTGCTGGCACGGAGTTAGCCGATGCTTATTCCTCAGGTACCGTCATTTTTTTCTTCCCTGAGAAAAGGGGTTTACAATCCAAGAACCTTCCTCCCCCACGCGGTCTTGCTCCGTCAGGCTTTCGCCCATTGCGGAAAATTCCCCACTGCTGCCTCCCGTAGGAGTCTGGGCCGTGTCTCAGTCCCAGTGTGGCTGATCGTCCTCTCAGACCAGCTACTGATTGTCGCCTTGGTACGCTTTTACCCTACCAACTAGCTAATCAGACGCGAGCTCCTCTTCAGGCTATTAATACTTTCACCTTTCGGCATATCCGGTTTTAGCAGCAGTTTCCTCCTGTTATCCCCGTCCTGAAGGCAGATTCTCACGCGTTACTCACCCGTCCGCCACTAGAATCCTAAGATTCCCGTTCGACTTGCATGTGTTAAGCAGACCGCCAGCGTTCATCCTGAGCCAGGATCAAACTCTCCATTTTGTTGAGTTTGTTGCTCTGGAAACAATTCGTTTCCCTCTTCTTTTGGCTTCGGGGTTTTTCTCCCCTAATCCGATTTTCTTTGACGAGGTTATTGTGTTACTCTGGCTTTCAAACTATTATTTTTTCTAGGTTCTCTTCGCTCAGTTGAGTCTCGCTTTCGCTCGTCTCTCCCGACCGCTTTATTACTATAGCAAACTAATACGCTTTTTGTGTGGCTGCAACCAAAAATTTTGCTCAAATTGCACTACACAATATTTTAGGAAGTCTGGATTCCTTTAGGGGCAAGGGTTCTGGCGCTAACTAGGATAAAATAAAAACATCTGCAATTCTCAGACTATTGCCCAAGCAATGCTGTTGCCTCCAGTTGGCGACTGGCTACAAGGGTACACTTGCACTCAAGGCGGCTTTTCGTCTTTGGGGTAATTTTCTCCATAAAACTTATCCATCGTTACCTATGGTGCTTACTTCCTGTTTTTACAAGGCGTGTCGGCACTTGTCCTCTCCACAGGCATTAAGTTCGGACAAAGCCCGTCCTACTTGATCTTCAGGGGCATTTTCCAGATTGATAGAGGTATTCAAGTCTCTGTCAATCTGGATGCCAGACCGTTGGCATTAAAGACACGCTCTCCCAACGGCATGGGTTCAAGGTGTCTACGGTTAGAACAAGCCTTGCTACTGGGATACAACCTATCAACCAGTTCAACCTTTGTATCCTACGCTGATTGCTCAATCACTTCCTAGGACTCTTAGTGTGATTTTTGGATGGGAATCTCGATCGCAAATTCTGCTCCTTGTCCTGGTGCGGAAATGCACCTCAGCTGTCCTCTATGTGTCTCTGTCACTATTTGATAACTAATTGCTAATCCCATCCCGGTTCCCTTACCAACCGCCTTGGTGGTAAAGAAGGGGTCAAATAAGCGTTGCTGAATATCTTCAGCAATACCCGCTCCACTATCTGCAATGCGAATGGCAATTTGTTTAGATGTCAAAACTTGTGTGCGAATTGTAATTCGACTGGGGTTGGCTTGCCTATCTTTGTAGCTAAGCTTGGCGTTGAACTCCTCTATAGCATCAATGGCATTGGTGAGGAGATTCATAAATACCTGGTTGAGTTGTCCGGCATGGCACTCAATTTTGGGTAATTGACCATACTCTTTGACAACTTCAATGGCTGGATGATCTGGCTTCGCCTTGAGACGGTTTTGGAGGAGCATCAGCGTGCTATCAATGCCTTGGTGAATATCCACATCCTTGACTTCTGATTCATCTAAACGGGAGAACACGCGCAGCGACTGAACAATATCACGAATGCGCTGAGCGCCGACTTGCATCGAGGCAAGGAGTTTGGATAAATCTTCCTTGAGAAATTCCAGTTCCATGTCCTCTGCTTTGTCTTGAATCTGTGGCGTGGGCTGAGGATACAGCTCTTGGTACAGCTCAATCAACTCTAGTAAATCTTGGATGTAAGAGCTGGCATGAGTGAGATTGCCGTAGATGAAGTTGACTGGATTATTGATTTCGTGGGCAATGCCTGCAACCATCTGACCCAAACTAGACATTTTCTCACTCTGTACTAGCTGGAGTTGGGTGTGGTTAAGTTTGGTCAGCGTTTGGTTGAGCAGTGTAATCTGTTGTTGCGTCTGGTTATACAGTTGAGCCTGAGTAATGGCAACTGCTAGCTGATCTACCACCGCTTTGAGTAATTCCCGATCTAGTTGACTCAAGTAATGAGCGTGCAAACCAATGAGATAGCCGCAGCCGCCATCTAGAAGCGGGATAGGGAGTGCAAGGTAGGCATGAGCTTTTAACTCCAGAGGTGTTGGCTCTAACTCAGCATCAACAAACAACAGCTGAAGTGCCTCTGTCTGCTGTAAACAGGCTGCTATGTCTATAGATGAATTGGACTGAAACTTTCTTGGCTGAATTGTCAATGTTTGGGCGTGAGAGTCGCCAACCAGCTCAAGGGTTTGGGATTGGGGATCGTACCAGCCAAACAGCACTCTATCGAGCTGTGTTAAGGTTGCCAGTTCTGTTACCGTCGTCTGAACAATGGTTTGTAGCTCTAAAGATTCTCGGATGCGACGCACTAAACGGTTCAGTAGAGCTTCCTGCTCGGCACGAGTGCGGGTTTGCTCAAACAGCTGCACCTGTCGCCATGCACCAATCAAGGCAATCAGCAACAATCCGCCTAAAACGGTCGCCAAAAGGTTAAGTGCGCTTAAGTGAGATTCGATGTTCTGGCGAGGAATAACCAGCGCAATTGACCAATCCGCTTCTTTGAGAGGCACGTAGGCAACGTAGTTCCAGGTGCCATTGACTCGTATTAGTTTAATCCCCGCTTGTTTGGCAACCATTTCCTGGGCGATCGCTGCCAGAGCCGGATTGGAAGATTCTAGGAAGCTGGGTGCCTGACGCTCTGCGGAGCCAATCATCTTGGGGTCAGGATGGGCGATCGCTACTCCTTGCGAGTTGAGTGCAAACGCATAGCTGCCGACTCCCTCCTGGAGCCTGCTCACGACCTGAATCACTCGGTCAACTTTGATCGCTCCACCCATTGCTCCCAGCACTTGAGTACCTGGAACCCGCATAATTGGAGCGCTGATATTGATTTGTAGGAGTCCGGTGGTACGACTGACCACGGGATTCGCTGCACTGACTTGCCCTGCCATTGCGTTGATAAACCATTCACGGTCTTTAAGATTTTTGCGATGAGGTCCGACGCTGGTATTAGCACCCCACCCCTCAGAGTTGACAATTGTCAGCTGGTGAATTTCTTTAAACCGTTGCAATTCTGACTTTAAATAAGGCTGGGCGACTGACCAATCCATCGAGCGCACGAGGGGACTGTTCGCCAGCATCTCTACTTCAGTCTTCCGATTAGATAGCCACTGGTCAATCTCATCCCGTCCCTGCTGGACTTCTAGTAAGGCTTGTTGCTGGAGGTTCGCAAGAATCAGTCCCCGCACAACCTGATAGCTGACTACAGCGATCGCACTCACCCCCAACGTTGACCCTGCCAGTATCGACATAACAATCAGGTCACGAGGTTGCCATCTTTGCTTGTAGCGATGCTGCTTTCTTGGCAGCCTTAGCCAAAACGCTTTAGAAAAATTGAATTTTCCCAATCTGGGAAATGCTTGCTGGCTAATTTTTTGGCTACCTGAGTCAGCCTGATTGTTTAGAGAGGACATTCTTATTACTACTGTTATCGACTTGAGACATAGGAGATTTCCAAGGAACTTAATATCGTGAAAGTTGAAATAGTTCTATGTCACACTCCACAATCAGGTAGTTCCCTATAAGAATAATATGGAGATGTACTGTTACCCCAACTTTTTTACTTACAAATTCAGATATTAGCACCTGATGATTGAACCAGCATTGGGACAATTACGGAATTTTTATCCTGTCAAAAATATGCGATTTAGAGGTCAACAGAAAAATTTCGATTCTTCCTCAAAGCAATAAATGAGCGTGTAGAGGTACCTCTACACGCTCATTGCCGCTTAGCGCTAACAATAGATTCGCAGATTAAGCTGACATCTCTTACCTTTCCAAGCAGAGCGTCAGGACAGGATTCCTATATTTTCCAGCTTTACAGATGTATCCCTTCATTGTTCGACGCTTCAGAGTCATCAACTTGGAGTGGCTGAAGAAAAGCCGGTTCTACATCGTCATTGGTAACGACTACGATCGTTTCCTCCAACACCGCGAATACAGCCAACTCCTACAATATCTCGCCCACTACCATCAAATTTTTCAAGAAGGCTGGGATAGAATCATCGTTCTGCGTCCCTCCAACTATGGTGGCTACGACATCCAACTCAACGCCGCCATGCAATGCTTAGGCTAGAGAGTACGGCGTTGCTGAAAGTGTAATGAGCTAAGTTGGCAGAGGCACTGTCCCATCCTTCAAGTAGTGAAGCAGCAAGCGCAGCGAACACTTCAACATATCAACCGACTTGGAGTAGCACCAGCTCTTGCGATGCAACCGTGCCAAGTAGTGCCGTAACCGAGTATTCTCTCCCTCAACACGAGTCATATAGGTCTTGCTCACAATCTGGTCACCCTGCGAGGGTGAACATCGGGTACACCTTCCATCCATCGGTGACATAGAAGAAGCATTGCCAGCATTTGACAATTGACCACAAACGCTTGAAGGTTTCCCCACTGCGATCACCGATCACCCAAGCCAAAATTCCCGCTTGCTTGTGATTGACGGCTGTCCAAATCCACAGCTTGTTGCGTTTGCTGCCGACAAAAGTTTGCAGTTCATCCAAGTCCGTGACCTCTGGGATCTCTTCAGCCTCTGGAGCATCATCCAGTCGATGTCCTGCTTCTCGAATCCAGTGCATCACAGTTGTGTGGTGGATCTCAGTGACTCGTTCGCTCCCCCGCAGCCCCATGCCGTTAAGATACATCTTGATGCACAATTGCTTGACTTCATTCGAGTAGCGCCAAGGACGGTAGGATTCGAGGAACTGACGACCGCACTGCTTGCACTTGTAGCATTGTCTTCCTCGACGCTGACCATTTTTAGCTGTTTGAGTTGAGTGACATTGAGGACATTGCATCCCTCTATTATACCCCATCTAGCATTACTCTTTCAGCAACGCCGAGAGTACAATACTGGCACAGCAAGCTTCTCACGTCGAAGTCTGAGGGATCAAACAGACAACTCCCACAGCCATACATCCTTACTTCAATAAATGTTGTAAAAGCTTCGATGAGATACAAAATTTCAGGAAAAGCCGGAATTAGCTTTAGAGTTAATTGACTGAAATAAGAAAAGAGGGTATTAACCCGGTTTCTTACTGATTGATGCAAGCTATGGAAATAATACGATATTTCAGGTAAAGGTGGAAAAAAGTCACTGACTTATATAGGAGGATTAGCAAAAAATTGCCAAATAATCATTATAAATGAAAGGAATAATCGAGAATAAATCAGACTAGACAACTTACTTCAAGCTTTACCTATTCAACCTTTCACCCGTATTGAACTAAAGCTAGAAAAACCGATAACTCGGTGAGTGGCAACGTTGGAAACCGAAATTCAAGGCGGGAAGGGAAGAGACTGATTGCTATCTTTATGAATGTGTCAACCTTCGCGTCCGAAGCATGAGATTGACTACTTAGACGTTGGAAGGTTGAAACCTTCCAACGTTCCAACTTTTTTCTAACTAATGATTAAAAGGGGATATCGTCATCTTGTTGGACAGGTTGAGTTGGACGGGTTATAGTTCTAGCGGCGGGTACAAACGAGGGTGTCTCATCTTCTTCTTGGTAGTCTACAGGAGACATCTCCACATCGCTATTATTAGCGGGTGCAGTTGGACGACGCGACCCCATCGGAACGACGTTGCTGGGAGGAGTTGATTCAGTTGTTTGCGTGTCAAAATCTGTATCGATTGACACTTTATGAATTCGGGAAACTGTCAACTCAGCGCGTTTCTCTTTAAAACCTTCTTGCCGATCGATGGTGTTCATGGTGAGGCGACCTTCAATAATTACGCGATCGCCCTTTTTGTAGTTATCCTTAATTTCTTGAGCTAAATTGCCCCAACCGACAACCTGTATACTTGCTGGTGGATCTTCAGCCTTTGGCCCGGGAAACTGGACTCGCAGAGAAGCGATCGCAGTTTGGCTATCTGGCGTATAACGCAGTTCCGGTTCTTTGATAATCTCCGCCATTAAAATGCAACTGTTCATAACTCAAAGTTCCACTATGGGATGTTTAGCCTCATCTATATTAGAACAAATGTACCATTAGGATTTTAGATTTTGCTCCCGGCGAAGCAGTTTCTGATCCTCCGATGATTTTGGATTAGTGATTTAATCCAAAATCCCGCGATCTTTTGGGAAGAAAGAGAGGTTGGGGGAAGAACCAGTAATCGTTCAACTCCCCGATCAATCTCCCCAAAAATCGCTTCAAAATCCAAAATTTTTACACCATTGCCACTTTAAATTCTTCTACACCCTCCTCTTGTTCAACAAATGATTGAACCCTAGTGCGATACTCCCGCAAAGTTTCATCAACCCAATCCCGGTCATTACTATTAGCAAAGATATGCACCAGAGGTTCCCCAGCATCAGGCAAAATTAATACCCAGCTGTCATCGTGATAGTTGCAAATCTTCACACCATCGACTAATTCCAGATGTTCTGCTGGGTGAGTTTCTACCAGATGACGCATCAAAGCCCCCTTTGCAGTCCAGGGACAGCGCACAGTATAACTTTTGTGGTAAACGCGGGGTAGATCGGCGCGAATTTGAGCAAGCGATCGCTCAGAAACCGTCAGCATCTCCATCATCTTAGCAATGCAGAACATCGCATCAAACCCCGGATGCAGTTGCGGGAAAATAAAGCCCATTTCACCGCTACCACCCATCACCACATTCGGATTACTTTGAGAAGCCTCCATCAACGCCGTAGGATTTGCCTTAGTGCGAATCACCTTAGCATCGTGACGACGAGCAATCTGTTCCACCGCACTGCTACTATGCACTGGTACTACCACAGTAGCTCTAGGATTAGCCGTCAGAGTCATACTTACCATCAGACTCGTTAACAACTCCCCGCGAATTGGAGTCCCAGCTTCATCCACTAAGATCAACATCTCTCCGTTGGCTGACACCTGCACGCCAAAATTTGCCTTCAGCGCCTCCACCACATGACCCAGCTGATTCAGCAACGCTTCTCTTTCAGCTGCTGAGAGTCCTTGTTGATTCAAACTAGCATTCAGCACCACAGCATCGCAGCCAAACTTCGCCAACAATTGGGGCAAAACGGCACCACTGACAGCGTAAACATAATCTATCACCACCTTCGAGCCAGAATGATGAATCGCCTTAATATTCAGATGTTTCTCAAAGGAAGTGCTGTAAATATCAATCACCTGACTGGGGTAATTGACATTGCCAATTTCAGGAATTTGTACCCGTCGCAAATCTTCCTTAAAATAAGCCCCCTCAATCTTCTTCTCTATAGATTTGGAGATATTGATGCCTTTGCGATCAAAAAATTCAATCAAAATGTGATCAGATCGGTCTGGATGCACCCTTACATGGATACCACCAGAAACTGCGAGAGTAGGAACAACTGCTCTAGCCACAGGAATTGCTGTAGCTTCCAAATTCTGGACATTGACACCTACAGACATTAAACCAGCAATCAAGGCTCGGCTGACCATGCGGGAAATACTCCGCTGATCGCGAGAAATAGTAACCTGAGAACCAGGTTTCAAAGTAGAACCGTAAGCTGCACCCAACTTGACGGCAAATTCTGGAGTAATGTCGATATTTGCCAAACCACTCACACCACGCTGTCCAAACAAATTGCGGTGTGCAGTCTGACCCCAAATTAAGTTAATATTCAACGTCGCCCCTGATTCAATTTGCTTGCTAGGCCAGACGCGAACTTGCGGAGAAATTTGTGATTCTTCCCCTACAGTGGACAGGGAACCGACGACAGCACCTTCCAAAACTTGCGATCGCCTGTCCACTCTCGTCCCCCGACCAATCACGCAAGCCCTTAAAGAAGCTTCCTCACCAATAATCGCCCCATTCCAGATAATCGGACGCTTTAAGTTGGCATCAGCCCCAATTGTCACATTGTCGCCAATTGCAGTTCCTGGCTCAATGTGTACTCGCGGCCCAATCCGGCAATTACTGCCAATCAGCGCTGGCGCTTCAATTTTAGCCGTCGAGTCAATATGGGTATTTTGCCCAATCCACAATCCGGGAGACTGCTCAGAATAAGCAAAGTCTAGTTTAACTTTTTGCTGTAACCCGTCATACTGCGCTTCGCGATAAGCATCTAAGTGACCGACATCGCACCAATAACCCGAAGCAATGTAGCCGTACATCGGCTCATTTTTTTCTAGTAGCAAGGGGAACAGGTCTTTAGAGAAGTCAGTTTCCTGATTTGCTGGCAAGTATTGTAAAACTTCTGGTTCAAGAATGTAGGTTCCGGTGTTGACCGTATCCGAAAAAATTTCGCTGGTGGAAGGCTTTTCTAGAAACCGCCGAATCCGATGGTTTTCATCTGTAATTACCACTCCAAACTCAATCGGGTTAGGAACGCGGGTTAAAACCAGGGTTGCTTTTGACTTTTTTTGTTTGTGAAATTTAATCGCTTCAGTGAGATCGAAATCGGTGATACTATCGCCACTGATGACTAAAAATGTTTCATCTAGTAACTCAGCAATATTTTTGACGCATCCAGCAGTCCCCAAAGGCTGGTCTTCCTCTACAGCGTATGTCATCTGTACGCCGAAGTCGCCCCCGTCTTGAAAGTAGTCGCGCATGACATCAGGGAGATAATGCAACGTGGCAATAACCTCTGTAATCTGATGCCGCTTGAGCAAGTTGATAATATGTTCGGCGATGGGTCGGTTCAGAATCGGCACCATTGGTTTTGGAAGATCGCAGGTCAGCGGCCTCAGCCGCGTTCCTGAACCGCCAGCCATCAGCACTGCTCTCATAATTCCTCCTTATTATTCGTCATGATACAGATATCACCCTTAATTTTCGTTGCGCCTGTCTTTTAGTCTCCTATAATCAGGAAATTTCAGGTATCTCTCATAAGACAAGGGTGCAACCTCTTACTAACTCTCATCGAACACAAGTAGGCGATATAGATACATTATGCGGAGAGCGTAAGTCGTGCATCAAAACATTAAGATCAACTGTATTGCAACTCAACCCCGGATAGACTAGAACTGGATCAATGCTACTTTGCCGTGTAGCACCAAATCAATTGTGTAGACTAGCTAGAGTAAGCAGAATTTGGCAATTGCTGGCTTTGACGACCAAACCGGAGTCAGTTTTATGGGGGTTGATTAAATGGAATTACTCGGCTTCTTGTTGTTTGGGGGTTATGTATACGGTGGCTGGAGGTTCTGGAAGGGGTTTCGCCGAACGAATTTCAGCCAAGGCCGGCTGGTTTTGGCCCTGTTGTGGCCTGTGTTGGTGATTGGTAATAAATCCTATCGTCAGAACTACAGAAAAGCCCTTAAGGGTTAAAGCAAAAGTCATTAGTCATCAGTCTAGGGTCATCAGTAAAATCTTTTTTAACTGATGAGTGTGGAACGACTAATGACTCTTGCTGCTTCATGCTTTGGCGATCGCGTTTGGTTAATTGGAGGAACTCAGGAAAGCGCCCAGCTGAGCGTAGCACTCTCTCGCTTTCAGCTGCCTTGTATTGTCACTGTCACAACAGAATCAGCTAAGGCGCTGTATCCTATTACACAAAGTTTGCAAATTTGGGTAGGTCGTTTAGACGTTACCCGCTTAGAAGAGTTTTTGCAAGAACAGGGGATAGTTGCAATATTAGATGCGTCCCATCCGTATGCAGTGGAGATATCGAAGATGGCGATCGCAATTTCCCTTCATCGGCAAATCCCTTATCTGCGCTACGAACGTCTAGCAGTTGACGCTGAAATAGATAACCAACAGGTAATTAGGTTAGATAGCTTCGAGACGCTGCTAACGGGAGACTACCTGGAAGAACAACGGGTACTACTGACAATCGGTTACAGAAATTTTCCCCTATTTCGTCCGTGGCAAGAAAAATCAACTTTATTTGCGCGAATTCTTCCCTCTGTGACAGCAATGGACGCAGCTTATGCAGCAGGTTTCGCGCCAGATAGATTAATTGCCTTGCGTCCTCCGGTTCCAGCAGAATTAGAAAAGGCACTGTGGCATCACTGGAAAATTTCCCTAGTTGTCACCAAAGCATCGGGAACCGCTGGGGGAGAAGATGTCAAGCGACGGGTTGCAACCGAGTTAGGCATTCCTTTAGTTGTGATCACTCGTCCAGAGGTTGCTTATCCACAGCAAACCAGCGACATAGAAGCAGCAGTAGAGTTTTGCCGATATCACCTCAAATAAATTGCACCAATGCCAGGAAATAATTGCTGGTATTGGTGCAAAAAAATGCTACTCAAGCGCTAACTTGCCGCTCTGATACAAATCTTGCACGACTTGGGTAGCACAGACTACAGCAACTAACCCAATTACCGCAACGGGGGGCCAACCCATACCAGCGATCGCTAGAACCAGCACCACAGTCGCCGCACCAATTCGGTACTTTGTGCGGACTTTGCACTTGAATATCACCCCAGTGCGGTGCAGAATTCCTAAACTCAGCAAGCATAAAGCTACTGATCCACAAAGCAGCCATCGCACCGCATCGGGCATTGCTACACCAGCCTCACTTGAGACAACGTGTTCTACGCCAACGCCAGTAGCAGCAAGTCCAATCACTAACGGTAAATGTCCGTAAAGCCAGATATTATAAATTGAAAATCGACCAGTTGCGCTAGCAGACCGCATAGAGGAGCCATCAATGTTCTCAAAATAGATCCACCACAAGCTGAAAGCGATGCTGAAGCCGAATACTGCGGCGATCGCACTTTGAATATCCCATTTTTGTTCGGAGACACCATCGACGACAGCGATGATCGCCTCGCCCAAAACAATGATGGTAAACAGCCCAAAACGCTCTGGTAAGTGTTCGGGATGGGGGAGTAGCCCTTGCTGCAACCTTTTGGCTGTAAGTGGCGTGGCGAAGTCTATTAGCAACCCCAATCCCCACAAGACAAAACGCTGTGGAATGGGTACAAATGCGGATAGTAGCCAAAGGCAAGCAGCGATCGCAAAACCTGTGGCGTAGCGAGTAGCCAGTTTGCGCGCTTGAGGAATGTGCTTTGCCGCCCGCAGGTATTCAATCACCAGCACCACCCTACCAGCAAAATACGACAAGGCAAAGCCTGCGGAACTTTCGCCTAAGCCGTGGTGTACATTCACTGCAAGGGCTGCGATCGCTACCATTTGCACGCCAGTCAGCAATCGATGTCCGATGTCATCGCTATCGAATCGGTTGGCGTAGAATGTAGTGCCAATCCATGTCCACCAAATCGGTATAAACAGAAACACAAAGCCGAGAAATCCTGATAGCGATAAATTGTCATGCAGGTTGTGGGCGACTTGAGAAACCGCCACCACAAACACCAAGTCATAGAAAAGTTCCAGCCAAGTAGCGTGGCGGTGTTCGTGTTCGGTTTCTTCTCCAATGCGTAATCGCGGAGGTTGCAACCAACTTTTCATAATAAGTCCTGAGTTTTGAGTTTTTAACTAATGACTATACTGCGGTGGGGTGCTTCTTAATCATCACTAAAGCAGCGATGCCCAAGAGAGCAGCCGCAACGCTTACACACTTCTCAAAGCGAGTTCAACAGTAATAAACAGAACTAATCGAAAACTATCAACACCAAACGCGATCGCTTGTTTTAGCATTTTACTCATCTTGGTACCAATACCCAAGCTTTGGTATTTTTCGCGCAGAGGCTACTACATCTTATCAAGCGAATTACTTCCTGATCACATAGCTGTTTGACGATGTTCGGCATCTTATTTTTTGGGTATTCCCGCCACGAAACTTGGCGAGAGTACCCTGGAGAATAAGATGGCATTTCCGTACCCAACAAATAGTAAGATTAGGACATTTTTTGAAATAAGTAGCCAAGGGCAGCAACAGGGCGCGGCTTTGTTCAATCAGGCATTTTCACGGTGTTAACATAAAAGCCAGTCATTCCCCTAGACCCTATGTTTCCCTTCAAATACCCCGTCCCTCAGACTGATCCGCCGCGATCGCCCAGGGAAACCCTACCGACTATGTACGATCTACCCAGCGAAGACCCGGAAGAACCTGGTTTGCCCGATGAATTCCACGACTTGCAACCCCAATTATTGAGCCTTACTTTTCATCCTCCAAAATATCCGGCTTCGCAAGTCTTCAGTGCCAGTGACATGAACCTTTACTATGATGTGCGTCATGCTCAATGGTATAAAAGACCGGATTGGTTTGGCGTTGTGGGCGTACCTCGACTTTATGATGAAGTTGATATGCGCCTAAGTTACGTTGTTTGGCAAGAGGGAATAAATCCTTTTGTCATTGTCGAACTACTTTCGCCGGGTACAAAGAAAGAAGATTTAGGAGAAAATGACGAGGAAAAGCTGCCATCTGAATCTGAGGATGCAGGCAATGGGCAATTAATTCAGCCTCAAACTGAGAATAAACCGCCTCGAAAATGGGAGGTTTACGAGCAGATTTTACGCATTCCTTACTATGTGGTTTTCAGTCGTTATACCAATCAGCTACGAGTCTTTAAGCTGGTGGGGGCGCATTACCAAGAGCTAGATTTGCAAGAGTCGCGAGTTTGGATTCCTGAACTAGAATTGGGCTTGGGTTTGTGGCAAGGAGAGTTTCAAGGAATTGAGCGATTGTGGTTGCGTTGGTATGATGCTCAAGGCAATTGGATTCTGACTGAAGCAGAACAAGCTCTAATGCAAGCCGAACAGGAACGAACAGAAAAAGCAGAGGCTTTACAGCAGTCCGAACAGGAGCGACAGCGAGCTGAACAAGCGGAATCTAGGGCTGAACAAGCGGAATCTAGGTTAGAATCTCTAATTCAGCGACTCAGGGAATCGGGAATCGATCCTGATGCGTTTTTGAACTCTCAAAGCTAAAAGGAGAAGGGAGCGATCGCTCCCACAAGATTTAACTGAAATGGCGTTGTTCTCGATACAAGCGCAGTGCATACATTCCGGCTGGGGTTGCCCGTAATTCTTTAATTGTTGTTGCCATTTCACTCTTGATGCCATCAAGCTGAGGCAGCATTACGGGATGCTCTGGGGGTAGTAAAGCTGGAGCAGCTAAGGCCGCAAAAGTTATGTCTGCTGCCGAAAATTTATCTCCAACCAAGTACGGACGATTATCTGCTAACTGCTGATTAACTGTGTTGAAAATTTGCTTAATTTCTTGAAGGGAACTTGCTGCTGAAGCTGCTGTAATATTCAAGCTTTGTTGAACTAATCGACGCATTATAGGGAAAGCGATCGCAAACCCAACTTGCTCAACCCAAGGCGTTCCTTTGCACCACACCCGCCGCATCGCTTCCCGGTCATCCAAGCGATAAAAATATGCCCAGCCTCGAATACCAACTCCCAGTTTCGTGTCAAATAACTCTTCAAGTTGTTCGACTTCTCGGCATAGTCCCGGATCAGGGGGATATAAATATCTTCCTTCCGGGGCAAGTGTATTAAGATAGTGCAGAATGTCAGTTGAATCTGTGAAAGTATCTGCTCCTGTAACCAGAACCGGAACACTACTACTCCCATATTCGCGAGTAGCGAAGCGATGGAAAAGTGGCACATGACTTTCTTCAACATAAGGAATTTTCAGCCATTCAAGCGCCCATCGCACCTTCTCGCAATAATGACTAACAGCAATACTAATTAAGCGAGGAACCGCAGAAGTAGTAACAATTTGGTTGTTCATAATGTAGTTAATTTTATTTAGTATATTGGGTAACACTCGCGTTTAACCCAACAAAAGTTTAATATAGCATCCTCTTTTAGTTGTGAAAGCTACTTTTTAACCGAACCCCTGAGGGCCTAGTGGTCTGTCAAAAAAGAATTGACGGATAATAGAAATGTAAGCAACCCATAAACAATGCCAGCCAAACGATATATTGTTTCCCTGACAAATGAGGAACGGCAAACGCTAG
>NZ_JAMPKJ010000076.1 GCF_039962115.1 Funiculus sociatus GB2-C1
TAGGTGTCAACAATTTTTTGCCGCAGGTCAAGGGAGTAGGGTTTCATCTCTAATCAAGAAAATACTCATGCTCTATGCTTTGAGCGTACCTCACTAGACAGGAAAAGGCTATAATACGATTTTGTGGTTGAAATTTATTAACTCTTAAAAATTACTAACTTTACAAAAAGTTATATAAAGCATTAATGACGATCGCCATTAATGCTTGTCTGAGAACTAGATGCAAAAGGCTACAGATGCCCTTATTTAGGTCGGTTGTTCCGCCTCCGTTTACCTCCCACCAAGTGGGCAAAGCCTTGGGTGACACCGATGATTAAGGCGAGGATGTTAACCATCGGGTGTCTGGATTTTGAGCGCTCCGTTCGTTCTATTGTGCCTGTAGAGGAGCTGGATATGCTCGCGCTTCCCTGTTCTTGCTCACCTGCTGCCTTTTTGATGTCCTGAGTCCGGGGTATCCCCTGCTGCGCTCTCGCTTCTTCAGTAAGGGGTACGGCATTTTTAGCAGGGAGAATTCGGGAGCCATACTTGTTAGCGTAGACTTGGGTAAATTCGGCACCGAAAAAGAGAATCTGGGCGGAATAATTCACCCACAGCAGCAGCACCACAAAGGAGCCAGCTGCGCCGTAAGTTGACCCGACGCTGCCATTGCCTAGATACAGCCCTAGTAAATACTTACCAATGGTAAATAGTAAAGAGGTGATCGCGGCACCGATCCAAACGTCACCCCAGGCGATTTTCGCATCTGGCAAAATTCTAAAAATAAACGCGAACAGCACCGTTACGACACCGAAGGAAAGGAGAAAGTTTAGGACTTGCAGGAATGGCAAACCGGGCATCAAATGACCGAAATAATTGCCTACTGCTGACAACCCAGCACTCAAGATCAGCGAAACCAAGAGCAAAAAGCCAATTCCCAGTACCATCGAGAAGGACAAAAATCGGTCTTTGATAAAGCCTATGATGCCGCGTCCAGGCTTGGGCGCAACTTCCCAGATGGTGTTGAGTGAATCTTGCAACTGTCCAAAAACGCCGGAAGCACCGAACATGAGGAGACCAACGCTAATCAGGGTAGCAATTGTGCCTTGCTCTGCCTTACGAGAATTTGCGATCATTTCTTCGACAGCTTCGGCACCCTGACTACCGAGTAAACCTCGAAGTTGCTCTTCTATTCCACCTTGGGCAGCTTCTTGCCCAAATACCAAAGCCGCGATCGCGATCGCTATAATTACCAGGGGCGCAAGTGAGAAAACGGTGTAGTATGCTAAAGCTGCCGCCAGCCTCGACGCTTTATCTTCTTGCCATTCGGTAAACGTTTCTTTAAGCAGTCCTAGTATATCTTTTGGCTTCATAACTTTTAACTTTTAGCCTGCGGTACCACTCTTCTTTAGAGTTTGCAATGCTTTGCCTAAAAGTCAAAAGACCCGAAAGTTAGAATTTCTCCAAAATTCCAGCTTAGATCAGCCCTCGTTTTTTCAGTTTGAACAGTGCATCTTCAGCAGCAGCTTTCTCAGCATCTTTTTTACTGCGGCCTTTACCTTCCCCGTATGCTTTATCGCCCACACACACTGTGGCGATGAACTCTGGGGCGTGGGGTGTTCCGCCTGCTTGTTGTGTGACATACTTAGGTGGCATTGAGCTAAGCTCAGGGTTTGCTTGTACCCATTGCTGAAACCGATTTTTCGAGTCCACATTGGAGAGAGACACTACAATATCCTCCGGAACGGAATCAAACAACGGTTCTACAAAATCGCGGACTTTCTCAACATCTAAATTGTTATCCAGATAATAAGCGCCGACGACGGCTTCAAAGGTGCTGCTGAGTAAATTTGGATTATAGTAGCCTCCCTCACGAATGGCACCTTGACCTAACCTCATTTTGAAGTTTAAATTTATCTCGGTAGCAAACTTTGCTAGCTGCTTTTCATCTACCAGGGTGGAACGTCTACGAGTCATTTGGTCTTCTCCCATTTGTGGGTGACGACGATAGAGACATTCGCCTTAGGTAAGTAGGCGTTTTGAGAATCGACATAAGTCGAAACAAACGGGTTTTGCTTGCTTGTTTGTGACTGGAAGGCTAGATGAGTCGCTTTCATTATCAAACCTCAAAATAATTTGTTGGTTTGACAGGATCAACAAATCGCGCATCTAGGCTTAGCAAAAATACGAGCTAGGGATTTAAGAAAGATAAAATAAACCCCAACTAAATTAATAGCCAGAATCAACTTTTCTGCCAGGAAAGTTTTGATTTTGTAGTCTCAAATACAGAATTTTTTAGTTTCCTACTAAGCGTGCAGTCAACCATCTGACCGGACATTTAGCGATATTTTTAGCCATCCTTCCCAATGCTTGTCGGTGAGTTGACCTAACATCAGGCTGAATGTTCAGCCAATTGATTGACTAGACGCTCAGTAGAAAACTAAAAAATTCTGTATCTGAGACAGCATCCAAAACTTCGGGCTTTTTAATGCGAGATTTTTGTACTGTCTGCGTCGAATTTAACATTGGCAAAATTGGTTCTCAATGTTCATTGGGTCGATTTTCAGTGGGGGACTTAGTTGAAGGCGACAAACTTTGCGCTATGCTGAAAAATTGGACTTGCATCGCTTTAAAACTATGCCTGCATCTGTAGCTATCCCCGCCTTCCCCCTCGCTGCTGTTGTGGGGCAAGAAGCAATAAAAATGGCGCTGCTGTTGGCAGCAATTGATCCCGGACTGGGAGGGGTAGCGATCGCTGGTCGTCGCGGGACGGCTAAATCGGTTATGGCACGCGCCTTACACTCGCTTTTACCTCCAATTGAAGTTGTCAAGGGTTCCATTAGTAACTGCGATCCGAATCAGCCCAGCGAGTGGGATGACACACTTTTGGCAGAAATTGCCAGTAAGAACCCCTCCCTAACCGTGGACGGAGAGGTGACAACGGAGATAATTCCAGCCCCGTTTGTGCAAATTCCTCTAGGAATCACAGAAGACAGACTTTTAGGTTCGGTGGATGTCGAAAAGTCGGTGAGCCAGGGGGAAACAGTGTTTCAGCCTGGGTTGCTGGCGGCAGCAAATCGGGGCGTTTTGTATGTTGATGAGATTAATCTGCTAGATGACCAAATTAGCAATCAACTACTCTCAGTAATATCTGAGGGACGCAACTTGATTGAGCGAGAGGGGATTAGTTTTCAGCATCCTTGTAAGTCTTTATTTATTGCCACCTACAACCCGGAAGAAGGGCCACTGCGAGAACATTTGCTCGATAGAATTGCGATCGCGCTTTCGGCTGATAGTGTACTAGGCTTAGATGAACGAGTGGAGGCAGTAGAACAAGCTCTCGAATACGCCAAATCTCCTCAAGAATTCTTGCAAATGTATCGCGAAGACATCGACAACCTGAAAACTCAGATTGTCTTAGCGCGAGAATGGCTCAAAGATGTTCGCATCACCCGCGAACAAATCGCTTATCTAGTTGATGAAGCAATTCGCGGCGGCGTACAGGGACATCGAGCCGAATTATTCGCCGTGCGAGTTGCCAAAGCTGCTGCTGCATTGGAAGGGCGCACAAATGTTATCGCTGACGACTTGCGTCGTGCTGTGGAATTGGTAATTGTGCCGCGTGCGACAGTTGTGCAGACACCTCCAGAGGAAACGCCGCCACCGCCACCGCCGCCACCGCCCCCCCAAGATGAATCTCAGCAAGAGCAGGAGGAGCAGGAAGAAGAGGAAGAAGAAGAGGAAGAAGAACCGGAAGAACCACAAGAGGAAGAAGCGAGTGTTCCCGAAGAATTCGTCTTCGATCCTGAAGGTGTAATTCTCGACCCCACTGTGCTTTACTTTGCTCAGATGGCGCAACGTCACGGTAAGTCGGGAAGTCGCAGTTTGATCATCTCAGAAGATAGAGGGCGCTACGTTAAGCCGATGTTGCCTAAAGGAAAGGTGCGCCGAATTGCAGTTGATGCCACTCTCAGAGCAGCTGCACCATACCAGAAGGCAAGACGGGAAAGGAGCCGGAGCAATCCTCAATCCCCAGTCCCCCAAAAACAGGTATTTGTTGAACAAGCAGATATTCGCTCGAAACGCTTGGTACGCAAAGCGGGGGCGTTGGTGGTTTTTGTCGTTGATGCTTCTGGTTCAATGGCGCTGAACCGGATGCAGTCAGCTAAGGGTGCGGTGATGCGCCTGCTGACGGAAGCTTATCAGAATCGCGACCAAGTGTCGCTGATTCCTTTCCGGGGAGAACAGGCGGAAGTGCTGCTACCGCCGACTCGTTCTATCGCTTCTGCAAAGCGGCGTTTGGAGAGAATGCCTTGCGGCGGCGGTTCGCCTCTGGCGCATGGTTTGACTCAGGCGGTGCGAGTCGGGATGAATGCTCAGATGTCTGGGGATATTGGTCAGGTGGTAATCGTAGCGATTACCGATGGGCGCGGGAATATTCCTTTAGCTCGTTCTTTGGGCGAACAGCTTGAAGCTGGGGAAAAGCCGGATATTAAAGGGGAACTTTTGGAAATTGCTGCCCGGATTCGAGGTTTGAAGATTCAACTGTTAGTAATTGACACGGAAAATAAGTTTATTTCCACTGGTTTCGCCAAGGAATTAGCTAAGTCGGCGGGAGGGAAATATTATCATTTACCCAAGGCGACAGATGCGGCGATCGCTGGCGTTACGAGGGGCGCGATCGCAGATATGAAATCGCGGTAAGAACCTCACCCCCTAGCTCCTCTCCACGAGGAGCGGGGAGGCGTTCGGGGTGGAGTTCCGGGAAATTGTAGGTAATTAACCGGATTTGATATTCCCTATTCCCAATTCCCAATCTGAATAACCCCCCACTGCCCATTTGTCAACCACTGCGGATCTTGACGCGATAGTGATTCTAATTGACTTGGTTGTAGCCCCGCCACGATTTCTGATTTTAGGGTACGTAAAGCAGCAAAGGGGGCGGGAAAGTAACAGGTGATATCTGCAAAAGAGGTGGTAAAATCCCATTGGCGATCGCCTAAACAGCGGCGGTAGTTAGCATCTCCTTTGACGAAAATTAAACTTGATTGCGCTAAGTCTTGTTGCAATGATTCTGGCATTTCCCAGAAGACTAAAGGGGATGTCCAAAATAAATCGTCTACAAGACACAAACGATTGGAATTGATGTAATCTTGCAGGCGAAAGCTTAAGCATCGCACTTCCCTATTCTCATCAGTAGCCAGAATTTTTAGAGTGCTGTGGACATCTTTAATTGTCGCATCAGAAACAAAAGTAGGATAAGGCTTGAGGTGCAGGTAAACAACCTTTGCAGCATTAGTATCTAACAGGTAGTCTGCTAAGCACAAATCGCTGACAAGTTCCAAACCAGCATTGTCCACGATAAAATCAATCCGTACTTTATCAAAGTTGGCAATTTTATCCGAGATTACTGATGTATCATCTACTAAAACGTGTGTCTGTTCGGGGTGATTTTCCAGGCTATTGTAGTTAGAATCAACCGCATCTACAGGCCAAAGACTGAGATCGGCTCGATTTCCCCACAGTACAAAATAGAGCAGTGCGATTAGACTTGTTGTGTCTTTTTCACTATTGTTAATTTTAGTGCTGATTGCTTTTATAGAATCATTTGCCGTTTCCAAACCTCTATATTTTTGCACTGCATACGGATCTACACTCTGGGAAGAGCCTGGTAGGAAGTAATGCGTTGCTTCAAGGATACGACGAAAAAAGTATGCTTCCGCAAAAAACCAGGGAATATCCAGCCATCGCTTCCCGACAAAAGGTTCTAAATATGTATTCCAAGATGTTAAATCTGGTGAGTTGTCATCTGTAAGCGATCGCACACTCCCATCAGCTAATTCTTGAATCAGGGTTTCCAGATTATTGACAATTTTTGGGGTAAAGTCATTTTCAGCAATTACCCGCCGCGCGATCGCTGGAAGCCGCGAGGTAAGGGTATAGTGAGCAAAGGAGCCGGACTCCGACATCATTAGTGGTGGTGGAAGCGGTAGTTTAGGCTCTTGAAATGGCTTTTGCATTATGCGATCGCGTTCGAGTGTTAGTTATCGCCAATCATTTTACTCAAATTGTCGTCGGCGATCGGTTCGGGTAAATACCGAGCGCGATCGCTTTCCCATTTTGCCCTCACTAAATTCTTAAATAACATGCAGTCGGGCTCATAGGCAAGACGATTAACTGCTGATTTTGTAAATCTAATTCAATTCCCAACGCCTCCAGTGGAATCACTCCCAACAAAGCTAACTGCGTAATAATATACTAGTAGCTTTGCATTTAGCCTAGCAGGCCACTTCTCAAAAAATGCGATCGCTTCTTTGTTCTCTTCCTCTGCGTTCTCTCTTGCCTCTGCGATTAAAACTCTTTAATACTCTTACCAATTATGATGTAATCGGAGCATTTTAGTAGACCCCCATGAGCTTAACAGAACAAATATTATCTCAACTACCCGGAAATCCTCTGGACGGACTGCGTCAAGTCGATAGCCTCTGGCAAGCAATCAAAGAAGATACACTGCCAATTCCAATGGTAGTAAAAAACAGCCAAGAGCCTCTTACGACTGTAGAGTGGGACGTGGTAATTTGCGGCGGCACCTTGGGAATTTTAATTGGTACAGCGTTAGCACAATTAGGTTGGCGAGTTGCCTTAATTGAAAGGGGAATATTGCGGGGTAGAGAGCAAGAATGGAATATTTCGCGCCAAGAATTAGAAGTATTTTTGGAATTGAGTCTGCTTTCAGAGGCAGAATTAGAGAAAGCGATCGCTACCCAATATAACCCCGCCCGCGTCAGCTTCCTGGGTGGCTCTGAAGTTTGGGTGCGCGACGTTTTAAACATCGGCATTGACCCTGTTTTTCTCCTGGAAACCCTCAAATCAAAATTTCTAGCTGCTGGTGGTAAACTTTTTGAAAGCACCCCATTCGCAGGAGCAGTTGTTCACCCAGATGGCGTTATAGTAGAGGCTGCTGGTGGCTTAAAAACGCGGTTACTACTAGATGCAATGGGTAATTTTTCGCCCATTGTCCAGCAAGTGAGACAAGGAGAAAAACCGGATGGTGTTTGCTTAGTTGTAGGTAGCTGCGCCAAAGGATATCCGCACAATGAAACAGGCGATCTGATCGCATCTTTCACCCCAATTCAGAACCAATGCCAGTATTTTTGGGAAGCCTTTCCAGCACGAGACGGCAGAACTACGTATTTATTTACCTATCTGGATGCTGACAACAGCCGCCCCAGTTTAGAATTTTTCTTTGAAGAATACCTGCGTTTGTTGCCAGAATATCAAAGCGTAGAACTTTCCCAACTGCAATTTGAAAGAGTTCTGTTTGGCTTCTTTCCCTCCTATCGCAAAAACCCAATTAGAATGCCTTGGAATCGGATTTTGCCAGTGGGAGATAGCAGTGGAAACCAATCTCCCGTAAGCTTTGGCGGATTTGGGGCGATGGTGCGGCATCTGAAACGATTAACAGAAGGCATTCACGAAGCTTTACAAACAGATGCACTTTCGCAGAATGCTTTGGCACTTTTGCAACCTTATCAGCCCAACATTGCCGTAACGTGGCTGTTTCAGCGAACGATGGGCGTAGGTGTCGATCAAAAAGTTGATCCAAATCAAATAAATCAGCTTCTTTCGGGAGTGTTTCAGGCGATGGAACAATTAGGGGACGACGTTTTACGCCCATTTTTGCAAGATGTCGTCCAGTTTCCCGCCTTGACCAAAACGCTAATTAAAACCTTATTCACCAAGCCGGGAATAGTGCTTCAAATCATTCCCCAGGTGGGCTTGGTGATGCTGCTAGATTGGATGGTTCACTACATTAACCTGGGAACCTATACCGCCTTAGATAGGCTAGGAACAGCCTTAGAACCGTTTCGGAAAAAGTTGCTGCCCCTCGGTAGATATTACTGCGATCGCTACTGCCAAGCTTGGCAGTACGGTTCCGGAAGCGACTACAGAAAATAGTTGTCATCACCGGAATCAGCCTATTTGCTGCTGTTGAATAAAATATTCTTGCCGCCTCTTGTCTATCGGTTATAACAGGGCTAGGGAAAATTATGAGCTTAAGGGATAAGAACATGATTCAGCGAAAATTTCAGGCAACACAATATTTTGGTGTGTTAATGCAGTTGTTGCGCGATCGCTCCAGTTTTATGGAAGAAATTCGCCAAGGCGTAAGGCTTCCCAGCAAAATCATCTCCCTACTCGTTTGCAGCTCCATATTTTTTGCCTTTTACGGCGCGATTATTGGTTCATCTCATAGTGTTTTACAAGCCTTATCCTCAGCTTTCAAACTCCCATGCCTTTACTTGATGACGCTGATACTTTGTTTACCGACATTGTACTTTTTTAGTATTATTTTCGGTTCCAGCAGAAGTATTGGACAGTATTTTGCCATATTGATGACGTGTGTAGCGGTAATTAGCGTTCTCTTATTTAGTTTGGCACCAGTCACACTATTTTTTATGATTACTGCCTACAACTACCAATTTTTTAAATTGTTAAATGTTTTCATGTTTGCCGTTACCGGATTTATTGGCATTACTTTCCTGTATCAAGGTATGCAGTCAATGTCTGAGCCAGATAAAGAAGGACAAGATACCCGGACAAACATTTTGAAATTTTGGTTGGTACTTTATGCTTTAGTTGGCTGTCAACTGGGTTGGACGCTTAGACCATTTTTTGGTTCTGCTGGAGATTTTGAAGTATTTCGAGGAATGCAAGGAAACTTTTATCTAGATATTGTGAAAGCAATTGGAGAAATTCTGGGATTCAATTAATAAGTTTTTACAGTTAATAGTTTTATCGCAATTTAAGGGTTAGGGGCGATCTGTAGGGACATGGCAATGCCATGTCCTTAGCAAGGTGACGGGAACAGCCGAGCCAAATATTGCCAGATTGCTAAGGGGAAGATACGCCACCCCTCAGCAAACTAGCCTACACCAGATGTTTATTTTAATTATGTCTACCTACTTATCAACTCATCAAGAGATTTATCAGTTTTTGAGTGGTGCAATAAGGGACGGTTTATTATCAGCTACCAGAACAGTAGTTGTTAATCCTATTCACCAAATATTTCTCTGGATTATAGGATTTTTGCAAGTTTTTAAACCCGACATCAACTGCGGTAAAATCTCTTTTTTTAAGAGCAACAACATAGTCGCGGGTGGATTTACTACTATCTCGATACATCTTGGTAAAATCGGCTTTAAACTTTTTTAGCTGCTCGTCGTTGACTTTGACAGCTTCCATTTCTTGAGCTGCTTTGTTCCAGATATCCGCTGTTTTGAGTAGAGCTTCCGAAGAGCTATTTCTACCACCATCGGTGACGGTTTTTATTTCATTAACCGTCCCATTGGTAATCTGGAAGATTTTTTGACACTGGGTAATTTTGCTGCCGCTACAACTAACACTCAAAAAACTAACGACAGCAGTTATAGGAAGTATGACAGCATACTTGCGAAGAAAGTGCATGAAAACTCTCCATTTGGAGTATATTGGTACTTCCACTTTTTTCCCGTTGCCCCAGTGCCAATCGGGACACAGTAAAGAAGTTGACCGATTTTATGGTTCGGTATGGTCTTCGGATGCAACGATTGCATCGACAAGGCGTTGTAAAGCTACTGTAAGCTGCGTTAGCCGCATTAGAGAATCATCCTGAGTTTCTGCTAGAGTTTGCACTGCGTCACTCAAGGCAAAGATTTGATAGTGCTGTTGTTGCACTTGATGCCCTTGTTCTTGTACTTGAATTGTCAGAGCATCCACCCGGTCAGTAAGACGATCAATTGTCTCGGTTGTGGCAAGTACCGCTTCCGCGATTTGTTCAACAATCGATTCTAACCGCCTTAATCTGACTTCTACTCCAGAATTATCCATGTCGCTGCTGATGCCATTGCCAAGCGTCAGCAACGATTTTACTCAAGTCTGCGTATTGAGGACACCAACCGAGAGTTTTTTTGGCTTTGTCGCTGCTGCCGACTAAAATAGGAGCGTCTCCGGGACGGCGATCGCATTCTATCGCTTTGATCTCACGTCCAGTTACAGTTTGGGCTGTGTTAATCACTTCTCTGACTGAGAAGCCGTTGCCGTTGCCTAAGTTAAACACATCGCTTTTTCCCCCTTCCAACAGATACTTTAAGCCTAAAACGTGGGCATCTGCTAGATCGCTGACGTGGATGTAGTCTCGAAGACAGGTGCCATCGGGTGTATCGTAATCGGTGCCTAAAATAGAGATCGATTCCCGTTTCCCTAGAGCTGTCTGTAACACGAGAGGGATCAGGTGAGTTTCCGGGTTATGATCTTCACCTAGTAACCCGTCGGGGTTAGCACCGCTGGCATTGAAGTAGCGAAAAGCGACTGATTTTAAGCCGTAGGCGAAATCAAAATCTGCGAGAATTTTCTCAACCATCCACTTACTCGTCGCATAGGGACTGAGAGGATTTTGGGGATGATGTTCGGTCATCGGCACTTCCTGCGGCATTCCGTAGATGGCGCAAGTCGAAGAAAAGACAAACTTGTTGATGTTTGCCGCCACCATTGCTTCTAGCAAGGTGAGTGTGCCGTTGACGTTGTTGCGGTAGTATATGGCTGGGTTGGTTACAGACTCTCCCACGGCAATATAGGCGGCGAAGTGCATGACTGCGGCAATGTTGCGAGTGGCGAACAGGTTGTCGAGGAGAGCGCGATCGCTTGTATCTCCAACCACTAGCTCTACCTTGAGTACATTTTCCACCAGTTCCCGATGTCCGTACACCAGGTTATCCAGCACTACCACCTCATAGCCTGCATTTAACAGAGCTAGTACGGCATGGGTTCCGATATATCCAGCTCCACCAGTTACTAAAATCGTTTGTTTGGCTTGCGACACGTTCAATACCTTCTCACAATTTAGAATGGCTTGCTTTTAAAGAATAACCAGCTGTGTGCAGCAAGTCACATTCTCAGTAATTTTATCCGTTGTTTGCTTATCTGGCAGTAGCTCTGGACGTATTCCCGGCAACACCAAAGGAAGGATGCTCCCGGAGGCGATTGCCTCTTATTATTGACAATTGTACAAAATATCAGAATTTCCCCACCATCAGCTATGGAGTTAATTGCTTCTGATTATTGAGTTTGGCTGGCTGAGGGAGAAATTCTGGAGGATTTTGGCAGCGTGGCAATTGTACAACCCGGCGTTCTTCTTGTGCGAGACTGTCTGCGGCACAGCGGTTTTTGGTCATTTGGGCGTACTATTGGTACTTGCGATCGCGTCTTTCCTTGAAGGTCTTTATCAATTCCCTTATCTAACTGGAAATTGTCGCTAGGATTCGGCGATGGCGATGGCGCACTCTTGATGCTTAGTAACTGCACCAGCGCCACTTTCAGAAATAGCAATGCTAAAGTTGGTAGAATTCAAAGCTATGAAAGCATTAGTAACTCGAAAATAGCCCTCAGCAGTAATCTCGAAATTACCGCCCTTACCACTACCTATACTCTGAGCATCAATAAGTTTTGTTTCATAAATTTATATCCAATCGGCCTAGCTTGGGAAACTAATAGTTCTCAAGCTAGAAATTTTTCAGCCCAACGCTGAAATTTTAGGGCAAAGATGATCCAAATACCCTTCTTTCCAGTTCTCATCAATCTTGCTGCTGCATTACGTTTCTTCAAGAGACTCGTCAGATAGTTTCCGCAATATTAAAGCGATCGCTTCCAGGGTAGATTCCCACAAACAGCTCTTTATAAGGCACTGTTTTAACGTTATTACCCAGAACACTGGAACTTATCCCAGCTGCCAGCTTACCTAAAAGTTAGGGACAAACAAATTTTGGGAGCAGATGTAACGCTATTAATACTATCCCCAATTGTTGGGCAAGTTGGGAAAGTCTTAGCTTATTAAAGCTGAGTTTCAGTCACTTTATCAAGGTACGAATTTACAGATAGATGCGGGTTTGATAGGGCAAGTTTTATCGGTGAGTGTTTGATTGTTATAAACAGAGAGGTAAGCCAGGTTAGTGAGTTTTGATAAGGGTTTAAGGTCGGTTATTTGATTGTTATAAGCAAAGAGGTCAGTCAGGTTGGTGAGTGTTGACAAGGGTTTAAGGTCGGTTATTTGATTGTTATGGATGGAGAGGCTGGTCAGCTGGGTGAGTGCTGACAAGGGTTTAAGGTCGGCTATTTGATTGTTACCGAGAGAGAGGTAAGTCAGCTTGGTGAGTGCTGACAAAGGTTTGAGGTCGGCTATTTGATTCTTATGGACGGCAAGAAAAGTCAGTTTGGTGAGTGTTGACAAGGGTTTAAGGTCGGCCATTTGATTGTTACCGAGAGAGAGAGTAGCGAGCTTGGTGAGTGTTGACAAAGAATTAAAGTCAGCTATTTGATTGCTGTTAAGAAAGAGGGAACTCAGGTTGGTTAGTGATAACAAGGGTTTAAGGTCAGCTATTTGATTGTTATGGAGGTCGAGTGCAGCCAGCTTGGTCAGTGATGACAAGGGTTTAAGGTCGGCTATTTGATTGTTGTTGAGCCTGAGTTCAGTCAGGCTTGTGAGTGATGACAAGGGTTTAAGGTCGGCTATTTGATTGTTGTGGACGGCGAGGAAAGTCAGGTTGGTGAGTGTTGACAAAGGCTTGAGGTCGGCTATTTGATTGTTACTGACGTTGAGTCCAGTCAGGTTGGTCAGAGATGACAAGGGTTTGAGGTTGGCTATTTGATTGTTGTAGAGGTAAAGGCCTGCCAGGTTGGTTAGCGATGACAAGGGTTTAAGATCAGTTATTTGATTGTTATTGACGGAGAGTTCTGTCAGGTTGGTCAGCGATGACAAGGGTTTAAGGTCGCCTATTTGATTATTACCGAGGTCGAGTCGAGTCAGGTTGGTCAGCGATGACAAGGGTTTAAGATCAGTTATTTGATTGTCCCTGAGGTAGAGTCCAGTCAGGTTGGTGAGTGTTGATAAGGGCCTAAGGTCGGTTATTCGCTTGTCGTAGATACCCAGCTCACTGAGAGTCGAAAGAAACTTGTCAACCTGATTACAATCTTGAGTTTTAGCTGCTTGCAACAGCACATCAACAGTGAATTTTGTCTCCTCGCTCAAATTGGCTTTATTTAAACACCAATCAGCAAAGGTTCTAAGGTTAGTTGTCTTCTGAAGGGCGATAGCTTCGGCAGAAAAAGATGAAACGAACAGGAAAAGCGCTAGAGTACGCAGAGGTCGAATGCCTGGTAGAGTACTGGACAAATTCTTGTTTAGTCTCAGATGCTTTTCGATATTCATACACCTATCATCTCAAACAAAATTTAGCTGTGAGCTAAGACTAACAGGAGACAGTGAAAATGCAACAGGTGGAATAGTCAGCAGTTGAGGGCTTTTCAAGAGTGCGATCGCATTAGCTATTCCCTTACCAGTCGCACAAGATAGATTGAGCCATAAGCCACGGACTGCAAGATAGATTATTGACTTAACACGGCATGGTAGTTCTTCGCAGTAATGGAGCTGTAATTTTGTGGAAGGAGCTAGATGGATCAAACCAGTTCTAGTTTGCCCCATTTGGGACATAAAATAAAAAGCTCCTGCTAGAAAACTGTGGGGGTTTTTTATTGATTAGCGTTTGTTTCTATGATCGCTTCGGTCTAGCTTCCTTCCACAACAGTTACAGCGGATACCCTTATTCCAAATTTTTACCGAACCACAATTCGGACAAGGGGCTTGCCCATTACTTCAGATTGGATTTAACTTACCCACTGCTGGGACTGGGACAACAAGAGACAAAAGAATAAACTTTATCGGCTACAGTACAGATAAGCCTAGATAGATTCTGCAAGATGTCTAGTGTGTACTATAAAGTTTACCTCATGAATTAGATATAGCTTGGCTTAAAACATTTGTAAGCAAACGAACTTTTTTTAGACCACAGCTTGCAAATTCAATGCGGCTTCATTCAGTTTTAGAGTGCCTGTTTTAGTTTGGCTAATGCCGCAGGCAGTTTCGGTAGCACCTTGATTCAGGATATTCATGGCATCTACGACTTGTTGAACGGCAATCGCCTGTTGTTTAGCGGTTAGCGAAATTTGCTGGCTACTCATCACCACACTGCTAATGGCATTTGCCACCTTTATAAATGTTTCGGCAGTTCCCTCAGCCGTTTTTACTCCCTGCTCAACAGTCTTGGTGCCTTCGTTTGTTACCATCATGGTAGAGTTAATCGCGCCCTGAATCTCAGCAACCAGGATATTGATTTTCCCGGCAGATTTTTTGCTCTGGTCTGCTAGTTTGCGAATTTCACTTGCAACAACTGCAAAGCCTTTACCATGTTCACCTGCCCGTACTGCTTCTACGGCAGCATTTAGCGCCAGCATATTAGTTTGATTAGCCAGATCGCTTACTAAACCAGAAATACTGCGAATTTGATTGGTTTGTTCGCTCAGGCACAGAATTTGTTCAGCGATCGCTAAGACCTTCTCCCTTAAAATTGCCATATCTTCCAGCGTATATTCAACAGCTCTGGTTCCAGTTTCTGCTAAAGAAGCCACTTGTCGAGCTCCAGTGGCTGCTACTTCCGCCTGTTCCGCCGACTGCTTAGAAGATGCGCCCAATTTGTCCATTGTGGCAGTAGCCTGATGAACGGACGAAGCTTGTTGAGCGGCGATGCTCTCCTGCTGGGTAGTCATCGCAGCGATTTCGCTCGAAGAACTGGCAATGATATTCGCCACCTGATTAATTGGTCGAATGACTTTGCGGGCGATAAACAATAAACACAGGATACCTAGCAAAATTGCCAGAGCAGTTCCACCCAGAGAAACAAGTGTCGTGAGTTGCTCAGTCCGGCTCGCATCCTCCTTGCGTTTATTGAGTAGTTCGTCCTCTACATCAATCATTTCATCAAGCCGCGCCCGGATTTGATCCATAATCTGTTTACCTGTGCCAGACACTACTAGCTCTCTTAGTATCTGCTCCTTGCCTGCTTTCTTGAGGGCAATGGTCTGCGCCAGATTATCCATTTTTTGCTGTGCTAAATCTTCTATGCGATCCAGCCTTTTTAATTGCTCTGGATTGTCTCGGATCAGGATTTCTAGCTTGGAAAAATGAGCTTTAAGTTCTTTAATGGAACTGTTGTAAGGTTCTAAGAATTCCTCTTTGTTAGTAAATAGAAAGCCTCGCTCCCCAGTTTCAGCGTCTAGCAAGACTTTTTCTAACGCTCTCAATTCGGCTTCCACTTCATAGGTGTGGCTGACCCAGTTGAGAGCATCAACTAGTCTACCCATACTGAGTTTAGAAATGATTCCGACTCCCACCATTGTTGCCAAAACAGCACTAAACCCGATCTGAGTTACTCGGTTCAGCTTCAGGGTGCGTTGCCCTTGATTCAGGTTCGTCATCATAGATTTTCTTGAACTAATCATATCAGTGAAAATGCGTGGAAAGATTAAAAGAATTCGTAGGATTCCTCACAATTTATAACCTAATCAATACTGGTTCAACCTCAAAAATATAAATATCTTCATGCTCATCCGCTAGAGAGTGCAAAGGACATAAAAATGAATAACTTTTGTCTCTACTTACCTATGGCTCTTTCTAGCCCTTTCTTAAGAAAGTTTGTAATTTAATTATATTTGTATAGCAACAAAAAATATTTTTACCTTTACCATAAATATAAAATAATTAGAGCCAAAATATTAAAGTATTTTCTTTGACGTAGCTTTATCAATTTTAATATTCTTTAGAGTACAAAGCTTAAGCTTAATAATTAAGTGTAATTACTTACTAAGAATTAGAAAATCTGGGTATTTTCGATTTTACTGTTATTTTAAAGATATATAGTAGCTCCAAAGAACAACCCCTCTCCTTATCTAAAAGTTTGATGGAGCCGATCCCAAACTTGCTGTTCCCTAGCTTCACCTTTTAAACCCAAAAACTCCGTCTCAATTAATCTCCACTCTGAGGATTGGCTTTCAGTACCTACAAGTATATGGCTCCTGGTTTTTATCTATCACTTTTACTTAGAGTTCCCGAAAAAAAAACATATCTAACACAACTCATTTACGTGTTTTACAAACGACTGTTTGTAAGACAAACTTTTGTGAGTGGCGAAGCAGCCGAACCCTATCCACATAGATCATCTCCGAGTAAATGACACTCATTTACACAAAACACAATTATGCGTCTTGCCTCAATTTCAGCTTAATTCTGTCTTTACAAAATCGGGTTCTCTTCTCGGTTTTTTTACTAACCCTCTCCTAAAACTGGGGTTAAACTCCGGTAATTTTTTTAACTAATATCGGCAGTTTATCGCAGCTTATAATAACTAAGACTTTGTTCATAACTATAAGCGAATTTTATTTTATTAGTACAATTATCTTATAAGTTTTCTAAGCAAATAAGATTGCTATAGGGAATACTAATGGTCTTAGCGTAAGCTTTGTACAGATTAGGGGAGGCTGGCCTTCCCAGAATTGCGTTCCTAGGCCGCAGCCTAGGGACGAGGAAAGTACAGTTGCTACCCATTAAACGCCATGTTAGACACTCTGGATCTGGAACGTTCCCTGGATAAAAGCACTTATAAGTCTCAGATGGAGACTTTGATGCGATCGCTGCGATCGCTCCAAAAATCCTGCTGGGAAAAAAAATTACCGATGATTGTAGTGCTGGAAGGTTGGGCAGCTGCGGGTAAGGGTTCCCTGGTGAAGAAAATGGTAAACTACATGGACCCGCGAGGCTTTACCGTTCACCCGATTTGGCCTCCCAACGAGCAAGAGCAACAATACCCATTTTTGTGGCGTTTTTGGCAGAAACTACCAAGCAAGGGTAGCATTGGGATTTTCTATCACAGCTGGTACACTCGCGTTTTAGAAGACAGGCTATTTGAACGAGCATCTTCCGGGGAAATCCCAACAGTGATATCGCAGATTAACGCCTTTGAGCGTCAGTTGGTGGATGATGGAAATGCGATCGCTAAATTCTGGATTCATCTGGGTCGCAAAGAGTTAAAGCACCGACTGAAAAAATATGCAGCAGATCCCTTAGAAGCTTGGCGAGTGCGACCAGAAGACTGGCAGCAAGAAAAACGCTACGACCAGTATATTAATTATGCCGAGGACATGCTTGTCCAAACCAGCACTGGCCCCGCACCTTGGACATTAGTAGAAGGGAACTGTCAACGCTTTAGCAGGGTAAAAGTCCTCACCCAAATGGCAGCTACCCTTACAGAAGCACTCGACAGACTGCACATTCAGGCACCAGTAATCCCAGCATTACCCCCGCAAGAACACCTTAACCCAGCAGAACCAAACTTATTAGCCCGCGTCGATCTGAATCTCTGCATCTCAAAGGATGAGTACAAACAGCAGTTACGCCACGAACAAGTCGAGATGCGTAAACTCCAGATGAAGATTCACGAAGCTCAAGTGCCAGTGTTGGTTCTGTTTGAAGGCTGGGACGCTGCGGGTAAAGGTGGAGCCATCAAACGCTTAACTGATGCCCTAGACCCTCGCAGTTACATTGTTCATCCCTTCGCCGCACCCACAGATGAGGAAAAAGCCCATCACTACTTATGGCGGTTCTGGCGCTGGTTGCCCACAGCCGGGACGATTGGCATTTTTGACCGCAGCTGGTACGGGCGAGTGCTAGTGGAGCGTGTCGAAGGCTTTGCTACAGAACGGGAATGGCACAGAGCCTACCAGGAAATCAATGAGTTTGAAGCTCAGCTTACCAGTGCTGGCTACGTTTTGGTTAAGTTCTGGCTGCATCTTAGTCCAGAAGAACAACTCAAGCGGTTTTGCGATCGCCAGAATGACTCGTTTAAGCAATATAAACTCACCGATGAAGATTGGCGAAATCGGGAAAAATGGTCTTTGTATGAAGTGGCAGTAAATCAAGCGATTCAACGCACTAGCACCCCTAACGCTCCTTGGACGATTATTGCTGCGAATGATAAATACTATGCCCGTGTGAAGGTGATTCAGTCGGTGGCAGAGGCGATTAACTCACAGCTGAAACGCAGATAGAAAGGGATTGGGGATTGGGAATTAGGGATTGGGGATTGGGAATTAGGGATTGGGAAAAAGTCTTACCTAGTCCCTATTCCCCAGCCCCTAGTCCCTAACCCCCAGTCCCTAGTCCCCATTCCCCCATTCTCCAGTCCCCATTACCTATTACCATTTAGCCATTACCTAATACCCATTACCTAATACCGCCTATGTTTCTACTACTAACGCGGGTTCTGCTCTGGCTGTTGGTTAGCATAATTGTCTACAATTTGCTGACGAGATGGATTCCCAAGCAATATCTGGCTTGGTTTGGCGGAGTAATTATATTTCTCGTCATCCTGCTGTCGTTTTACAATCCCAACTATAGGGTTGTCTCAGCTGCATGGAATATTCTCTCGTTTCCGCTTAAGCCAGTAGGCGCGGCGATTTTCCTGTTGTTGCTGGGACTGGGAGGGATAAACAAGAATGCTGTATCAAACATAGCCGTAAGGCAATTTAGGGCAGCGTTCTTGATTTTGCTGATTTCCAGTTTGCCAATTTTTGCATATTGGCTGGCGCAGCAAGCGGAACAAGAGGCGATTTTATCAGAGCAACGAAGGGCGGCAATTTGTCAAGTCAATTGTCCGGTTGACGTGACACCTGCGGGTGCTGAAACTGCTGGGGCGATTGTGGTGCTAGGGCGGGGAACTACGCAAGCTAACCTGCCGTATCGTACACAAATTCAGTTGACTGATACAGGCGATCGCATTCTCTATGCTGCTCAACTTTACCGGGAACAGCGAAACCGAGGAAATGACCCTCTGATAGTTGTCAGCGCTGGGCCAAGACCTGACCTGGAAGGAGATACAAATACTATTAATGAGGGTAACGATATTGCTACGGTGCTGCGTCGGCTAGATGTGCCATCAGACCGAATTGTTGTAGAACCCAGAGGTGTTGACCTCCGCACCAGTGCTGAAAGGGTTGAGGAAATTTTAAGACAGCGCGGTATTAGGTCGCGCCGCGTTATTCTTGTCTCCTCTGCCTTAAATATCCGTCGCGCTAATCTGACGTTTTCTAATCTGGGTATCACGATTATTCCCAGACCTACAGATTTTTATACGTTTCAAGGTGGGGCGACACCCGTGCGACGCTTGCAAGTCTCAGATTTTCTCCCCAGTGTGGAAGCGCTGACGATCACAACTCGCATTGTGGAAGAGTTTCTCAGTTCAATCTATTACTTCTTACGCGGCTGGTTAACACCACTCTTGTTGTAGAAGCAGCTGTATCAGCAATTACTTTAAAGTAGTCATTAGTCACGCGCTAATGGCTAATGGCTAATGGCTAATCGCAGTAAACAAGATTGCAATTAGCCATTCTTTACGGACAACGGACAAGGGACTAACGACTAACATGGCTCACTCACGGCTGCAAAAATTAGGCGCTTATATGCGTCCGCACTGGCGGACGGCTACTCTAGGCATCATCGCCCTGTTTGTTGTCAATGGACTGGGCGTTTATATCCCTTTGCTGATTCGGGATAGCATTGACGAACTTCGCCTAGCGTTTGATTTCGATCAAATCAAGCACTTTGTGGTGCTAATTTTGCTGCTGGCTTCGGTGATGTGGGTGGTGCGAATGGTGTCGCGTATCCTGCTGTTTGGACTGGGGCGACAGGTAGAATTTGACCTGAAGCAAAAGATTTTTCAGCATCTGCTGACTCTGGAACCGGCTTATTTTTCCATTAACACTGCTGGAGATTTGATTAGCAGGGCGACAAGTGATGTGGAGAATATCCGGCGGTTGTTGGGGTTTGCAGTTTTGAGTCTGGCAAATACGATTTTTGCTTATGCCCTAACTTTGCCAGTGATGATGTCAATAGATTTGCGGTTGACTCTGGTAGCGATCGCAGTTTACCCGTTCATGCTGATTATTGTGCAGATGTTTAGCGATCGCCTGCGTAACGAACAGCTGGTTTTGCAAGAGGAATTATCCAGCATCAGCGAATTGATTCAGGAAGATATGAGTGGTATCGCCCTGATTAAAATCTATGCCCAAGAAGAAAACGAGCGTCGCGCCTTCGGAAGGCTGAACGACCGTCTTTTACAAGCAAATCTGCAACTGGCGAAAACGCGAAATACCTTGTTTCCCTTCATTCAAGGTCTAGCTTTTATCAGCATATTGCTCTTGCTGTGGCTGGGATCTAGGTCAATTGTTGCTGGTGCGATTACAATTGGGGACTTTCTGGTACTAATTCTCTATGCTGAGCGATTAGTTTTCCCCACAGCTTTACTAGGATTTACGATTACCGCTTACCAACGGGGTGAAGTTAGTATCGACCGCATCGAGTCAATTTTAATGGCAGAAGCAAAAGTTAAAGATGCTCCAGATGCGATCGCATTGCCACAGGAAGAAGTCAGAGGTCAACTTAAGGCTAGTCACCTCACTTATACCTATCCGGGAGCCACGACACCAGCCCTGAATAATATCAACTTTAAAATTGAACCTGGGGAAACTGTAGCGATTGTCGGTTCCATTGGTTCTGGAAAATCGACGCTGGCAAATGCCATACCCCGCCTGTTGGATATCAATAGGGATACTTTGTTTCTGGATCGCTATGATATCACCAAGTTGAAATTACAAGATTTGCGGGGTGCGATCGCTTATGTTCCCCAAGACAGTTTTCTCTTCAGCGCCACCATCAAAAACAACATTCGCTACGGCAATCCCCTAGCTGAACACTCAGAAATTGAATATGCTGCCAAGCAAGCACAAATCGATCAGGAAATTATTAACTTCCCTCAACAATACGAAACGATTGTCGGAGAGCGCGGCATCACCCTTTCTGGGGGACAAAGACAGCGGACTGCGCTTGCTCGTGCTTTGTTAATAGATGCGCCAATTCTAATTTTGGATGACGCGCTATCTAGCGTAGATAATCAAACAGCTACCGCCATTTTGAGAAATCTTTCTGAAGGTATCCAGCGCAAAACTGTTATTTTTATCTCCCATCAATTATCTGCTGCTGCGACTGCTAACCGAATTTTTGTAATGGAAAAAGGTGAAATTGTTCAGTCTGGTACTCATACGCAACTTTTGCAACAAGCTGGGCTTTACCGCTCACTTTGGAGCCAGCACGAGCTAAAGGAAGTTCTTAGCTAAGGGCAGCAATTTATCCGCAGAATAATTGTAGGTTCATCTCGAAGTATGACAACCTGTCTTTTGACATAGCAAGCCGCTCTCCTCAAAAATATGGGCATTATCAGTGCTTTGGCACGCGCCGAGTGAGGAGGAGCAGCTTGAGAAAGTTATTTTCAGTCATAGTTATAGCGATCGCATTTATTCTCCTTGCCTTCGCTAGTCCTGCTTTCGCAGCAGACCCGGCTAGCGGAGCCAAAATTTTTAGTGCCACTTGTGCCGCCTGTCATCAGGGAGGGCGCAATGTTGTTACTGCTGCCAAAACTCTACAGAAAGAGGCTTTACAGAAGTACAACATGAATTCAATTGAGGCTATTGTCACTCAGGTACAGAATGGCAAAAATGCCATGCCTGCTTTTAAAGGTCGCTTAAACGACAAGCAGATAGAAGACGTAGCCGCTTACGTTCTAGAGACGGAAAAAGGCTGGATGTAATATAGCAATCCTTGCAGGAATTGTGAAATATTTTTCAGTTTGTAGCGCAGGCGAGATTCCTGCGAAAAGCTCTCCTGCCTGTCTTACTTAGTATTGCTATCAAAGTCAAAAGTAAGAAGTTACTAATTACTTACTTTTAACCCTGCCCTAAATTATTTATGTTTTTTTTGTGTGAGGACACATTGTGAAAAAACAGCTATTATTTAATGAACTGTCAATAGCCGGAGCTATAGTCTTATCGATAGCAAAACCAATTCATGCTGAGGTTACGCAAGTAACTGGCGTTAAAATTCAGCCAACATCTAACGGCATTGAAGTTATTTTAGAAACCCAAAGCGGCACATTTTCTCAAGTGCTAAACTCCAGCTATGGAGAAACTTTTGTAGCGGATATTATTAATGCAAAATTGCGTTTACCAGAAAGCGATCGCTTTAGCATTTCCAACCCTACTAACCAAGTTAAATTAGTATCAGTTACTCCCCTAGACGCTAATAGTATCCGAGTAGTCGTAACTGGAAGTAATGGCGTACCGAAAGGACAAATAAAGCAGAATAATGAAAATTTTGTTTTTACCTTTACCACTACCCCAGAGACCACAGCTTCAAAGGAAGAAACCACTGAAACAGCAAATCAGCCTCCACTTCTAACTGACAAAAATGTGTTGCCAGAACGGGTAATAACCAACGATACAGAAGAAAATAATCTTCCTCAGTCTACACCAGTATACGAAATTGATGCCGAAGAAATTCAAAAACAAGGCTCAAATAGTGCAGCAGAAATCTTAAAAGGACTACCTGGATTTGCCGTTAACGATGCTGGTTATGGCGCAGATATTCACACAGGAACTTACTACCGCGGACACTCCATTAATCAGTCTGTATTTCTACTGAATGGTAGACCAATTGGCAATAATATTAATACTTATCATGGCACTACTGACCTGAACAGCATTCCGGTAGAGGCAATTGAACGAGTGGAATTATCCAGTGGCAGCAGTACCACCTTATACGGTTCAGAAGCCTTTGGAGGAGTTGTGAATATCGTCACCAAACAAGGTCAAGAAGTTCCCAGACTTAATGCTACCGTCCAATATGGCTCTTACAATCAATCTAACTATCGCGTCAGCTATGGCGGTTCTGCTGGGAATTTAAGATTCAACCTTGGATATGAAAAATACGAGGCAGATAACCGTTATCCTGTTCCTGAAGGTGCAGCAAATCGTGACGCAGAAGGTCTTTTATTTAATGGAGATCAAAATACTAGCAATTACTTTGGTGGTATCGCACTAGATTTGGATTCTAGAAACACTCTCAGCTTAGACGCTTATGCAATTAGCAGTCGTCGCGGCCTACTTTATTTTGGTTTCCCTTTACAAAGAGACAGACTAGATCATGATGTCTTAAATGTAGGTTTATCTTGGAGAAGTTTATTAGGAGGAAACAAAGATTCTGTACTCAGGACTACTTTAGGCTACAACCGAGATTACTTCAACACCTATGGCCCAACCCAAAACATATTTTATCGTACTGGCACCTTAGATTCCCAAGCAGTTACAGGGAGAATAGAACATCAGTGGCAAACATCTCCTAGTAACAAACTAATTTGGGGATTAGATGTAAAAAATAGCTATTTAACTGGTGATTCTTTCAGTACAGTCCCTAGTCGAATCGCCTTGAATGAAACTGAAAATAGAGACAGATTGCATACAGCCATATTCGCTTTAAATACTTGGAATATCACCGATACATTACAAGCAGATTTAGGAATACGGCAAAATTTTGATAGTGAATTTGGTAGTTATTTAAACCCCACCGCAGGGGTACGTTGGAATATAACTCCAGCCATTGCTGTACGCGGTAGTTGGGCATCTGTACAGCGCAATCCTGGATTAGATCAATTGTATATTTTCGACACAGTTCATAACTGGTTGCCTAACCACGATTTGAATCCGGAAACAGGCTCATCTTGGACGGCTGGAGTAGATATTAATTTCTCTAGAAATTTGACAGGACAGTTTACGTACTTCGGTAGTAGTTTAAATGACAGATTGGGAATCATAGCCGGTAGATGGGCTAATATTGGTTTGGTAAACACCAATGGTTTAGAAGCAGCAATTAAATGGCAAATAAATCGTGAGTGGTCAACCTTTGTTAATTACACTTATACAGATGCACGAATAGAGACAGGTGTAGAAAAAGGCTTACAATTAGGCTTGATTCCCTACTCTGTAGGTCAATTAGGTGTAGGTTATAACTCTGGCGGGTGGCAGATTAATCTATATGCGAGTTACTACAGTGGCGCACGTAGAGCCTTCTTTAATAATGCTGGTGAGGATCCAAGAGATTTCTCGCCACCTTACCTGAATTTAGATTTAAGCGGTAGAATTCCAGTTACTAAAAACTTGGGTTTAATAGTTTATCTAGAAAATTTAGCAGATGTGAGTTACGAAAAATCAAATCGAATTTATCAACCTGGTTTAACTTTCCGCATCGGTGTACAGTCTACGTTTTAAGCTTGGAAAAAATTTACTTATCATATAAAATCTTGAAATAGAGGTACTTCAGACAGCAAATTGTTGTAAATTTGAATCAAAGACCTAAAAAACTCTCAATTTTTACACAATTATGGCTCTAAATCGTCGTAAGTTCCTATTTCTGTTAGGTGCCACCACGGGCGCAGTTGCCATAGGAGCCTTCCCATCTGCTTGCTCAGCTCAAAGCACTCAAGAAAGCAATGCAACGCAGGCTCCAGCGTCTCCAACGGCTCAAACAAAAGATACTTTTACCCTGCCGCCTTTACCTTATGACTACAAAGCTCTGGAACCCCACATTGATGCAGCGACGATGCAATTTCACCACGATAAACACCATGCCGCCTATGTAAAAAACCTGAATGAAGCGGTGAATAAATATCCCCAGCTTCAAGGCAAAAGCGCTGAAGAATTAATTAGCAATCTTAACAGCATACCAGAGGATATTCGTACAACAGTTCGCAACAACGGCGGCGGTCATGTGAATCATACAATGTTCTGGGAAATCATGGCACCGAATGCAGGTGGAGCACCAACCGGAAAAATTGCCGATGCGATTAATCAAACCTTTGGCAGTTTTGATGCTTTCAAAAAGCAATTCAACGAAGCGGGTAGTAAACGTTTTGGCAGTGGTTGGGCTTGGTTAGCGAGGGGCAAAGATGGTAAATTGCAAGTTGTAAGTACAGCGAATCAGGATAGTCCTTTGATGGAAGGAATGTATCCCATTATGGGTAATGATGTTTGGGAACACGCTTATTATTTGAAATATCAAAACAAGCGGGCTGATTATTTAAATGCTTGGTGGAATGTAGTTAATTGGAATGAAGTGAATAAACGCTTTGAGAGAGCTTCGGCTTAATCGCTAGGGTGCGTTAAGCGTTTAACGCACCCTATTGTTAGATAATTCTACTTTTCTTCTACATACATCGGAGGTTCAATTGCGAAGTTGTCAATTTTACCTGCCTCATCAATAACATAGCCACCAGTAGTATCTAAGCCGGTACCTTCTTCTTGCTCGTGGAAAGCCTCAATTTGATGTTTATTGAGTTCGATGTCATTGTTAGAAGGAATTATGGCATCCGGGGCATTAACAAATGGGTTTTGTGCCATTTGAACGCCAGCATGATTATCTCCCGGCGCACCTCTTCCAGGTTCAGCTTCTTTTGGCTCTTCTGGTAGCACTGGATTTTGTCCGTCGCTCATGGATTTTTGCTCCTACTTTTTTTTAAATTTGAGGGCAGTCTGTAGGCAAAGAATATGTTGCTGCTACAAACTGTTTTTTCGTCAAATTGTGATGTTTCTTTTTATGACAGTAGCCCAGTTAGTATCGAGGTTTACTCTTTCGCGGGTATTAAATTGCTATGTGTCTGGGGAGAAATTTAGTGATTGCTACGGCGACTTTCTTTAAACATCATTCCCTGGATGCCACCCTAATACTGCTGCGACTCCTAAAGCCGCCGCTGCCAAAGCGCCCCACTTGAGCGGCGGATTTTTATCCAGCCAGTCTGTGAAGGTTGGTATCTCTAGGTTGCCAAAATCTCCCTCCACTTTGTCGTGAGCTGGGATAGGTTCGTAGAGATTATCAGGCGCGTCTTCAGACTTTGGCTCGTTGGTTTTCTGAAACTGGAAGCCGACGAGCAGCAAAATTTGATCCACTAATCCGGGCGAGAGACGCTGAAGCACATCTAATATCTTGCCGACATCGCCCACGATGAAGTCACGAGTTGGGTTTTCGGCAGTGTAGAGGATGGCATCGGCGACAATACTAGCATCGTAGTAGGGCGGTATCCCCGTTGGCTTCACGCCTAACTTGGTACGACCGTTGTTGTAGAAAGGCGTGTTGATGACTGATGGCTTAATACTCGTGACGCTGATAGGGTATTTCTCGTGTTCCAGCTCAACGCGCAAAGCTTCCAGAAAGCCCTCAACACCGTGCTTTGCAGAGGAGTAGGAACTCTGG
Organism: Funiculus sociatus GB2-C1; assembly: GCF_039962115.1. Taxonomy (NCBI): domain Bacteria; kingdom Bacillati; phylum Cyanobacteriota; class Cyanophyceae; order Coleofasciculales; family Coleofasciculaceae; genus Funiculus; species Funiculus sociatus. The sequence continues at coordinate 26,030 of NZ_JAMPKJ010000076.1, forward strand.
TATGGTAAAGCTCGCCTGCCCTCCACTGAGGAGACGTGGATCAGCGCTCCCCGTCCCTCGCGTTTCAGATGGGGTAGTGCGGCCATTGCGCCGTATACTTGCCCCATCAGGCTAACATCGATGACACGCTTAAACTCTTCCGGTGTTGTGTTGTCGAAGGTGGCAAAGACGGCGGTGGCGGGACAATGCACCCAAGTATCGAGTCGCCCATAATGTGAGACGGTATAGTCTGCGATCGCTTTTACCTGCTCAAAATCGCTGACATCAGCAATTACAAATGTTGCGTCACCGCCAAAGCTCTTAATCTCTTCCACCAAAGACTTTAGCCCAGACTCACTGCGAGCCGAGACTACCAGTTTTGCGCCCCGTTTGGCAAATTGCAAAGCTGTTTCCCGCCCAATACCGCTGCTCGCCCCAACTACGGCGACAACTTGCTCACTGATTGCCTTCAATTGCATTGCTACTCCTTAAATTTGCTCATGAAAAACCCTTCACCTCTTACAGGTGAATTGCATTCTTCTAAATTGTGTACTTTTATTAAGTAAATTAATTCAGCACAAACCGGGCTACATCAGTCTTAAGGTTGACAGGTAGGAATCTATACCAATAGCACTAGGCAATTACTCACTTTTGTAAATACACTGTAAAATCGTGGGGTGAGAAACGATCTTGCTGGGTGATGTAGTCGTTGCGAATCGTCAGGTTGCAGCGAATATCCAGCTGCTTGACAAACCGGAAGACTTCACCCGGATCTTCGTAATAGCGTTTTTCCATATGGAACTCGGCATATTTAGACCACATATTAAAGGCAATTCCCTTGCTGGCTCTTGAAAAGCACCAGCAAATTGTATCTTGCCAAAATTTTCGGCAATCGTCGCCTCTGTCAGCTGTAAACAAACCGCTCAAAAAAATGTAATCAAAAGTTTCGTTCTCAATGTCTTGCTGCTGGCAAAATCTGGCTTCAGGATAGTTTTGCCGACCAAATTCCAGATATTCATCAACTAGGTCTATTCCCGTGTAGTCCACATTGATGCTCTGCTGCTTTAGATAGTTGAGCATCTGACCATAGCCGCAGCCAAAGTCAAGAATTTTTGTATTTGATATGTCCGCAATTTCCAGCAATATTTTCAGCCTTACCATCTGCTGGAATTCGTCATCCCAACGAACCCCATGCGCTGAGGCTCCGTGTTGAATGAAAAGGCTACGATAAACTTCCGCAATTTCTTGATTTCTGTCCTTATTGCCCATAAAAATACCTTTTTAGTTAGGGTAATTATGCTGGTATTATTGCATTTCTGGGCGTAATTTAGGCAGTAGGTATAGAAAATTTTCATCAAAATACCCACTGCAACCTAAGTAAAAAGTATTTAATTTATATTAAAAAAATAAATCATCCTGATTTCCTAAAATACTAAGCTGCTGAAATATTGTCCAAAAATCTGCAACTTTTATTTGAATAATCTTTTATTTAAAATACTTTAAAATTTATATTAGCTCAATCTAATTAATACCCTTATAACAAATTTACATTAAAAGTATAAGTAATGGTAATGCCTTTAGGTATAATCCGAGCGATAGATGGCAGTATCACTCTTAACATCTTAGATTTTGTAATAGTTGTTTACTTAATAAATACTTAAATGCTCCTCTCATCCAAGCCGTTGAAAGATATCTTCTTCTGCCCAGAAGAATCTAACTTTTATGCACACTCGATAGAAACATTAGTTTTAAATAATTGTCTTGGGTCAGAGTCAATTGTTGAATTTGGCTCAGGAGACGGAAGTCCAGTTATTCAGGCATTGCTGAGAACAAACTTTGAGGGAGTCATACATGGATTTGAACTAAATAAGTTGGCTAGTGAAGCGGCGCAAGCAAAAATTGATAAATATAAAGTTAGCCAACACTATAAAATACACAATAAATGCTTGTTTGATGCTTCCCAACCAAAAGCGGAATTTTTAATATCCAATCCGCCCTACTTACCTGCATTAGATAACAACATTTATCAACCTCTGTTACATGGAGGGATTGATGGAATAACTGTAACTAAAAAGCTTTTAGAGCTAGGTTACACAAATGTATTAGTCATGGCTTCTAGTTACTCAAATCCAATAGGTTTGATTAATTATGCCAGATCAATAGATTACTTGGTTTCTAATTTCATTGTTTCTCCCCTAAAGTTTGGCTATTACAGTTCTGAACCAAAGGTAAAAAATTGGATTGCTGAGATGCAAAAAAGTAATCTAGCTTTTTACTCGTCAAACATTTATCTTTTGGCTGGAGTTCTATTTACAAAGCAGCAGAAGAATGCGGTAGATTTATCTACTGAGTTACTTCAGTTATTAACAGCTTTGTGAACTAGCAATCCTTGTAGAGGTTCTGGCGAGTCTGCCGTTGCTCCGAGACGTTTGTAGAACGTCTCGGAAGCAGAAAATTTTACAGTTAATAAGGAACTGCTATATTTTATATCCAGTAAGTTTAAGCTGGAATTAGGTTCAGTTAGAGCTAAAAATATGGCTCTTCAGTACTTAGTATGCTAATTCAATAATTAAAATGCCAAGTAAGTAAACATCTAATTCGGTACTTTTCAAAATTCCTAAACCCATAAGCAGAGCGTTTAATCAACTTGAGCTTATTGTTAATACCCTCAACAACACCACTCGTAGTTCGGTTGTCAAAGTAAGCAATAATTTCATC
>NZ_JAMPKJ010000077.1 GCF_039962115.1 Funiculus sociatus GB2-C1
CAAATTGTCTGCCACAATCTCGACATTTAAAATTTTGTTTACCAGTGTGAGTATGACCATTTTTTACAACGTATTGAGAGTCGCACTTGGGGCATTGCATAAGCTAAAAATTACGGTAGGTTGAATAATTAAAATTATAGTTCATTAGCATTACTATGCAGGACTACCTCTTTCTCAGAGTTGCAGTACCACGAACAATCCATAAAAAATTCTTGAAGCATTGTATAGATGTAGTGTCTATACTCAAGCCAATCCCAACCATTTGTATAAACTGCAAATTTTGCACCCAAGCAACTCGCATAACTTATCGCTTGATCTAGACCTTGATCTGGGGATTTATCTTCTTGATTTTTGCATTCAATGACAATATACGGTATGAAATCTTGATAAATAACTATGTCAGCACGGTGTGTGCGTGTTCCAACTCGTACAGGCTTTTCGACATCAATGTTTCCTATGGGAACTGCATATGTTGACAGTAGTTCAAATAAAATCCACTGTCTGACTTTTTCTTCCGGTGTTTCCTGTTTATTAAAAAGATAATGTGAAGGCTTTACTTCATAGAATGGTCTAGGTGACATAGCGAGAGCCTTATGCAGAGAGTATGGGATTGCCTACCACTATAACGTTGCAGCTACAGCTCAGCATCTTTGCTTAGTGAGATCACCCACCCTATAGGTGCGTTCTCTTCTGCGGACACTCAACTAGGGAGGGGAACTTCAACCCTTAATTTGACCGCTTGTAGCCAGTGAGATCGCTCCTCGATGTAGCGCGATCGCTCATTGCCTAGAGAGCGTTAGATCAAGCGTAATATACTAAATGGACTCAATTGCTCAATCCTTCTATAGAATGAAATGCTTTAAATGGTATTGTTAAAATTCCTAAAATCTGACTCACTTCATTGATAAAATAGTCTCGCCTATCAATCCAAATTGTTTTGTCAGTCAACTTAAGAAACTTCCAATCCGTTCCCGTAGTTACGGCTCCATAGATACTTTCGATTGGCTCTCCATTTCGTTCATTAAATATTTGGGCGGCAACCATTTCAGCAATACACTGTCCTAAGCCAGATTTAATACTTTCATTTTTAGCCTCTGCCAAGGTTACAACTGGAGTCCGAATTTCATAGGATTCTTTTGAAGCAGTAAGAATATAATCGCAATATCCGCTCAAACCTGCTTGCAAATCAACATTGAACTCGGAGCCAGAGAAAAAACCAATTTGAAAATTAAGTATTCGCCTAACCTCTAATAAAACCGGGGCAATAATTAACTCCGCACGCGCCTTTTCTGTATTGATTGCAGTTGCTAAAAAGACATTCTCATTTAATGTGGTCTGAAGATAAGAACTTGGCAGAATTTCTGGAGTACCAGTAAATAAATCAATAGATTCTTCTATGGTTAACCCAAAGGCTTCTCTGACTTTAGTTAAGGTTGTAAAATCACTATATGCCATAAGCTAGAACTCTATAAATTAAATTAATTACCATAGGGAAGGTTTACCAGTATAGCGAGCGCTGTACTCGTCAAATATAAAAAACACTCTAATTCTTATAACCATCATAAATAAGGAAAGAGCAATTAGCCGGAAGGAGTAGCTAGGGCGCGACGCGCTCTATCTCACAATCATAGCTAAGTAGTAGAGCAGGCATTGAGTAAAGGTTTAAGAAGTCCACGTAGAGGCACTAAGCGCAACTCGAAAGCCATAGATTTTGCCCCTACTGTTCAGCACATACCAGCTACGACTTGCACTACGGCATTGAGGCATATAATTCCACGAACCACCGCGCAGCACCCGAAATGAATTATCTTTACCAGATTCCCACGCACTTCCATCAGCAGGCGCACCATTATAATTGTCATGCCAAACATCAGCACACCATTCCAGAACGTTGCCGTGCATATCGTATAGTCCGAAGGCGTTCGGTGGAAAACTCCCTACGTCTGTTGTATACTGACGATTTTTTCCCTTAGGTGCAGAAGCGTAAGTATAAATTCCGTTAAAATTAGCTAAATCAGTTGTAATTGTCTCGCCAAAGTGGAAAGGTGTGGTTGTTCCAGCACGACAAGCATATTCCCATTGGCTTTCGCTGGGTAAACGATAACTCTTGCCAGTTTTCTTCGACAGACGCGCACAAAATTCTACAGCATCGTGCCAAGATACATTTTCTACTGGTCGTTTTGCACTTTTGAAGCTTGAAGGATCTAGCTGCAAATCTTGGTTCATTGCTGGCAGATTTGCTACTGCTTTCCACTGTGCTTGTGTAACAGTAAATTTTCCCATAAAAAACGGTCCTACAGTTACTTGATGTTGCGGACTTTCATTTCTGTTACGTCCCTTCTCCGTGTCTGGAGAACCCATTAGGAAAGTACCGCTGGGAATTTCTACCATTTCTAGTGTCACGCCACCGCCTAAGTCTTCAGAGAAATATTTTGCTTGCTTTCGGCGGCGGTTAGTTTCCCTCCCCTGCGCGTTTACTGTTACCACATCAAAATCAAACGTTTTTAACGACGAAGCTTGCGAAATTTTCGGATTTGTTGGCGCTACAGATAACTTTTGCGGAGTCAACGCATTTAACACCTCTTCGGCTGATTGATATCGCCGTTTCGCACCTTTTTGAATCATCTTATCTAAGATGCTACGCAACTCATCGCTTACAGGATTTGGCAAATAATTCTGCCAAACCCAAGCATCCTCATCAGTATCAAATAACTCTAAAGGTTCAACGTTAGTCAGCAAATGAATGCAGGTGACTCCCAAACTATATAAATCGCTGGCAAAAACACCTTTCCCTACTGCTTGTTCTGGTGCAATATATCGAAAATCACCAATCACTGTCCCAGTTCTTGCCAATGCGGTTCCCGTAGCAAATTTAGCCGCGCCAAAATCCACCAATACCAGTTGATTACCAACCTGACAACGAATAATATTTTCTGGTTTAATATCTCGGTGAATCACCTGTTTGCTATGAACAAATTCCAACACACGCAGCAAGTCTGTCAACAAGCTGCGAATTTCAGTTTCACTGAAAGCGCCTTCTTGTTCTAAAATATGGGCTAAGTTCTGCCCATTGATAAACTGTTGCACCAAATATTGATGCTTCTCTTCCTCAAAATGGGCTAACAATTCCGGAATCTGCTGATGATGGCCTAATTCTTCTAGGCGTACAGCTTCTTGATGAAATAACTCTGCTGCTTTATTAGCTGTATTTGTGCCTTGCTGTATCGGAAAAAATTGCTTAATTACACAAGCTGGTTTGGAAGGTTTCGCTTCATCAATTGCCCGAAAAGTCCTACCAAATCCGCCTTGTCCCAGTGGCGCGATCGCACGATATCTACCCAATAGTACCAGCTTCTTCCCGCAACTTTGACAAAATTTGCCATCTTGAGGATTTTGGCACTTCTGACAGACGGGATTTAAGCAATAACTCATAAACGATTAAAAATCTAATTAAATGTAGGTTGAGTTGAGAAATGAAACCCAACCTACATTTATTCTAAACAGTGAATTAGTCAGGGCTTACTGACCAATTAGCTATTACTAAACCTTAAAAATTACTATATATGAGCGCACAGATTCCCATTATATAAATATACCAATTAAACCAACAGTTGTCTAGTACCAATGGCGAATATTTTAGAGATATTTAATTAAACTAAAGGTGTGTTAAGAGAAATTGCTAACGTACCGACATATCCACTTTACTTTTGTGATGTTGGATTGCCGTATTTGATGAGAAGCGCGATCGCTATACTCACCGCAAAAATCAATACCATACTCAAAGAGGAGCCAAATCCCCAGTTTTGAGTGGCACCCAAAAACTGGTTATAAATTAAACGAGATACCGTCATACTAGAAGCACCGCCCAGCAATTCCGGATCGACAAAATCTCCCAAAGTGCTAATAAATACCAGCAAAGAACCAGCAGCAATTCCTGGCATAGTTTGGGGTACAGTTACTTTCCAAAAAGTTTCAATCGGATTCGCGCCTAAATCAGCAGATGCTTCCAACAAACGGCGATCGAGTTTTTCTACAGAAGCGTAGAGAATCAAAACCATGTAGGGCAAAAAGCTGTAACCCATGCCAATAAACACTGCTGAACTTTGGTTAAGCAACTCCAAAGCAGGTAGCCCCAAAGTAGTTAACACTGTGTTGAGAACACCCGTAGGACGCAAAATCGTAATCCAGGCGTAGGAACGCAGCAGCGATGATGTCCACAAAGGTAAGACAAAGCCCAATAGCAGCAGGTTTCGCCACTTTGGCGGTGCCATTTGACCAATCCAGTAAGCAACGGGGAATCCTAGTAAAAGGCAAACTATTGTCGTGCCAAAGGCAAAGAATAGCGATCGCGCTATTACCTGCAAGTAAACTGGCTGAAATACTAGAGCATAATTATCAAGCCCACTGGGATTAACCACATCCCCTGGTCGAATTCCGGGGACTAAACTTAGCTCAAAAATCACCAAAGTTGGCAGCACTAGCAACAAAGCCAACCAAATACCAGATGGCAAAAGCAACGCCACTGGTTCCAACCAATTTAAGCCTGGGCGGGTTTTGCTGCCCATCAGAACTGGTGATTCGGAAACTCCATCAGATGGAGTGGGATTGGGGATAGAAGAAGGGGAAGTTGGGGTAGACACAATCTGATTTTGGATTTTGGACTGAATAGTTAAATAATATTTTGGATTTTAGATTTTTATAAATTTAAGCATTGTACTGTTAAAACCAAATACTATAGCAATCCTATTTTACTTTTAAAGGAACCGCCCAGTCACGACTGGAGCAGGAAAGAAATAAGTTCATAAATGAGTTGGGATTGCTATATCAGAAGTACAACCTGCCTGACTGGACTAATAACTCTTTAATCCAAAATCTAAAATGGGTTACGCACTTGTTAATCGAGTCCAGTAGGCTTCATAAACTTCGGCAACTTTTCCAATAGGTGCGACACCTTCGCAATTTTCTAGCCGCGATTCTGGGGGAAACAAAATCGGATTATTGCGGACTTCTTCTGGTAAGAGATTGATAGCAGCTTGATTGGGTGTTGCGAAGCTTAAGCGTTCGCAAATTTGGGCAGCAACATCGGGTTGTAACAAAAAGTTCATCCAGGCATAAGCGCCTTCTGGATTGGGCGCTGTGACGGGAATTACTAACGTATCTGTCCACAGCGAAGAACCACTTTTAGGAATTACATATTCCAAGTTTTTGTTTTCTGGGATGACTTCATTAGCATCTGCCGAAAAACACATAGCTAGGAGCAAATCATTTGTTAAAATTTGAGTTTTCCAAGCATCAGTAGTGAAGGAAGCGATCGCGGGTTTCAGGATTACTAATTTTTCATACGCCTGTTTAATCTGCTGAGGGTCTGTTGAGTTGTAAGGATATCCCATCATTTTCAAGACAGCACCCATCACTTCCCGAACATCAGAAAGTAACGTCATTCGATTTGAGAGTGTCTGCTTGTTGTCCCAGAGATAGTTCCAATCTTCAGGTGGCTGCTTCAGCTTCTGTGTATTGTAAATCAGACCCGTTGTTCCCCAGCTCAAAGGTATGCTGTAACGGTTTCCTGGGTCATAAATTGGATTTTGGAATCGGGGAACAAGCCGATCTAGACCAACTAAACGCGATCGCTCTAATTCCTTGAGCAAACCCAAATCTACCATCTTTCTCACCGTATAGTCAGATGGGTAAATAATGCTATATTCCCCACCTCCCAACGCCTGAAGTCTGGCTAACATCGCTTCGTTGGAATCAAAGACATCTGCAATGACCTTGATTCCCGTCTCCTTAGTAAAGCGATTTAGCAAATTATCATCTGTGTAACCAGCCCAAGTGTAGATATACAACAACTTGCTGGAACCTTCTGAATTGGCTGGTGCTGAGCGCACTTTGGCAAGCGTCCAGCCGCAACCGGACAAGCCTAGTCCCAGGCTAGCAGCGGCTGAGTTCTGTAAAAATTTCCGTCGTGTTATACCATTTTGGATTTGGATTTTGAAGCAATTTTTGGGGAGATTGATTCTTCCCAAATCGCGTGATTTCGGATTCTGGATTTTCAAAGCCTTAGCAATCGCTTGCTTTAAAGATCCATGTGTCGAAAACATTTTCCAAAAAGGTTTTAGTTGCCTGGGAAATTTTGGTAGAGCAGTTGGAGGCACAGGAGTTAATAGCAAAAAGGAACAATAAAGAAACGGGAATGAAGCAATTTTTAATTTTTAATTCCTGCATTCATTGCCAAACAATCTGTAGTAGACCAGTGGGCATAAACAGGAGTGTTGAGGGCAACTTCGGCTCCTACTGTGTTCGGTTGCCTTACCGTCAAGCAATCGCCTGACAATAATTCCACCACATAATGAACATGAGTTCCCATGTACATCATGTGCTTCAGCCGCCCTTCAAAGCAATTGCCCAGGCTAGCTGGGGGATACAGGCTTAGCTGAATCTTCTCTGGACGCACGCTTACCACAACCTCCTGATGCGTACCACTGGTATTCCAAGGCTCAGGAGGCTGCACCACAATCTTCTGTCCACTGTTAGTGACAATATTGATGGTCGAATAATCAGACGCTTCGATGCGCCCCTCAAACAGATTTGTATCGCCAATGAAATCCGCCACAAATGGTGTCCGGGGACACTCGTAGATTTCGCTAGGGCTGCCAATTTGCTCAACCTTACCCCCGCGCATCACAGCAATTCGGTCAGAAAGACTCAACGCCTCCTCTTGGTCGTGCGTCACCATCACAAAAGTTAAGCCCAAGTCTTGATGTAAATTGGACAACTCCACCTGCATTTGTTTACGCAGCTTCAAATCGAGTGCGCCCAAAGGTTCATCCAGCAAAATCACCGCTGGACGATTCACCAACGCCCGCGCTAAAGCTACTCGTTGCTGCTGTCCGCCAGACATTTGTCCTGGGTAACGGTTAGCGTAGGATTCCATTTTCACTAGCTTGAGAGCTTCTTGAACGCGGTCGGCAATTTCTGCTTTTGACAGCTTTTTAATCCGCAACCCAAAGGCGATATTTTCCCAAACATTCAAATGGCTAAACAGAGCATAGCTTTGAAACACAGTGTTCACCGGACGACGGTAGGGCGGTACGTGATTCATTGACTGTCCCTGAATCAGTACCTCTCCCGCTGAGGGAGTCTCAAACCCAGCCATTAAACGCAAGGTTGTAGTTTTTCCACAGCCAGAGGGGCCGAGAATACTAAAAAATTCTCCCCGGTGGATGTCTAAGTCAACTCCACGAACTGCTGTTTCTCCATTGAATACCTTAAAAACCTTGCGGAGTTCGACATCCAGTTCATCTGTAGTCTCCGGAGAGCGTTGTTCTTTGACAGAAGTTTGAGACATATTAATGTTTCCCAGCAGCGAGGTTCCACAGAGTTTGGAGTTTTGTGAAGGCTTTGATTAGGGATGCTCAATTGAAAATAGAGCTATGACTTTGGTTTATTTTAGCTGTCGCGCCATCCTGATCAGCTATTAGATTCAAATTTTGCTATTCTGCTCACCGGGTAGTGGGGATTAGGGAGGAGGGGAGGAGGGGATTGAGTGTGAGTGAAAAATTCTCCCTTGTCGCCTTTTGTCCGCCTGCGCCGTCTCCTTTAGTAAGGCGTGGCGATAAACTATGTAGAGGCGATCGCTACTGGAAACTACTCCAAACTACAATAATTCATTCGTTTCCCTTTTAAAGTTAATAAACTGACATCTTGCTTCTATGACCTTAATCCAGCCTTCCTCAATTGGGCGTCAATCAACCACCCGTTCTGTGGGCAGACAATTTCAGTCTGTCATTATTATGCTGTTCGTTACCACGCTCTTAGCGGGTGGGATTGGCTCTCGTTTGGTGTATTTGCAGATGGTTGAGGGCGATCGCAATCGCGCCTTGGCAGAAAACAACCGGATTCGTCTGATTCCGAAACAGCCAGCACGGGGAACCATTTTCGACCGCAAGGGTAGAATCTTGGCAAGTAGCCGACTGTCTCACTCAGTTTTTCTGTGGCCTATTGCCCAAAAAGAGAAACCGTGGCCTGAGACCCGCAAGAGTCTCTCTGAGCTTTTAAATATTCCTGAGAGCGAAATTCAAAAGCAGGTGGAAAAAGCAGGCTATAACTCTACCTCACTGCTACGGATTGCCCGCGACATCAATCCGGCACAAATCACAGCCCTAGAAGAGTACAGAAGCACACTACAGGGGGTAGAGGTGGATATTGAAGGGGTACGGAACTACCCCAACAAGGAAGTAGCCGCTCACATCTTAGGCTACACGGGTGAAATGAACGATGAAGAACTGCAAGGGCGCAGAGATGAAGGGTATCGCCTGGGTGATGTGATTGGTCAGATGGGCGTGGAGGCGGCTTTTGAGAAAGAGCTGCGCGGAGAATGGGGCGGTCAGCAGGTTGAGGTGGATGGTGCGGGTCATGTACAGCGGATTTTGGGGCAGAAAAAAGCCAGAGCTGGGAAGGATGTGCAGTTAACGCTGGATCTGGATATCCAGAAGGCAGCTGAGAAAGCGCTAGGCGATCGCAAAGGCGCGATCGTAGCAATGGACCCGAACAATGGTGCTATCTTGGCGATGGTCAGCCGCCCAGCCTTCGACCCCAATGTTTTCTCTAAGCGGATCACGCCTGAGACGTGGAGGAAAGTGCAAAGTAGGGGCAACCCCTTCGTTAACCGCGCTTTACGAGTCTTTCCCCCAGCAAGTACCTTCAAGATTGTCACGGCTACTGCTGCTATCGAATCGGGCAAGTATTCTCCAAATACAGTATTGGCAACCTATCCTTACCTAACCGTTGGTGGGATTCGGTTTGGTGAATGGAATCATGCCGGATTTGGCCCATTAGGATTTGTCGGTGCACTTGCCATGAGTAGCGATACCTTCTTTTACCAAATTGGCAGAGGTATAGGCGGCCCAACCTTAATTCACTGGACTCGGCAGTATGGCTTTGGTGAAAAAACCGGGATTGAGTTAGGGACAGAAGAATTACCGGGACTGGTTGCAGATGATACCTGGAAGCAGAAGCGATTGAAGCAGGAATGGACAATTGGAGACACGGTGAATATGTCTATTGGTCAGGGGTTCTTGCAAACGACACCGCTACAAGTTGCTGTGATGTTTGCCGTTCCTGCTAATGGTGGTTATCGGGTCAAGCCTCACGTTCTCAAGGATAATGAAGAGTCCAAAAATTGGCGAAAATCTTTGAACATGAAACCCGAAACGCTGCGGGTGTTACGTCAAGGACTGCGGCAGGTGGTAACTAGCGGCACTGGTAAAGGTGTGAATGTGCCAGAGCTTCCCCCAATTGCGGGTAAGAGTGGTACAGCAGAGGCTCCACCGGGATTGTCTCATGCTTGGTTTGGTGCCTATGGGCCTGCGGACAAGCCGACTATTTTGGTTGTTGCCTTTGCAGAACACTCTGGCGGCGGCGGCGGCAAGGTGGCAGCCCCGATGGTACGACAAGTTTTAGAGGCTTATTTCAAGGTGAAGAAGCCAAAGAAGTAGGGATTGGGGATTGGGGATTGGAAGGACTCTTACCCAGCCCCTAGTCCCTAGTCCCTAGTCGCCAGTTCCCAGTCCCCAGTCGCCAGTTCCCAGTCCCCAGTCCCTAGCCCCTAGTCCCGAAATTGTTCCACTTCAACAACACCGTTGGGTTTAAATACCACCTGGAATTGAGCCAGAGGTTCTTCTTGGGGGAGGGTTGTGGCGCTTTGGTTCGCGTTGACTAAGTTAGGGAGCGGAGTTTGCTTGACATAATCATAGCCAGGCTGATTGTACGGTTCGTAGTCCGCGATCACGCCGTCTTTGTTCACAGCAACTCGATAGACTAAGTTACGCGGAAAGGCGACACTTTCTTTTTTCCAGTTGCCGTTGATTTGACTTTCTAGCTGAGTTTTTAAACTCTCCAGTTGGGTCGGATCGGTAATTTGTGGCCCTAAGCTGGGTTCGCCTGTGTAGCCACGCCAAGGACTGACTTGCAGAACGCCTGTTCTGGTAAACACAACTTTGAACTGACCGATAGGATCGCTGCTTCTAAAAGTGCTTCCTCCGGCTGGGATGTAGAGCAATTCTGGCAGTGGCGTGTCAGAGGCGCGATCGCGTGCTGCTACATTGACTGGTTTATAACCGACAATCGCTCCATCTTGGCCCACGCCGACGCGATAAATTAACTGTTCGCTAAATCGGCGGCGCTTCCCAGACCACGTCTGGGCAATTTTGTCATACAGTCTCCGTTCCAAAGCCCGCAGCTGGGTAGGATCGGTAATTTCTGGCACTGATGTCAGCAGAGATTCCAGATTCGTCGCATCAGCGCTTACTGGTGTCGGGCTTATAGTTGGCTGTTGCGAAGCTACGGGACTAGCAGGCGTTGTGGCGCTGGCATTCGGCTGCGCGGAGGAATCTTTAGGTGGCTCGACATTGGGAGGCGGTATCACAAAGAATGCGATCGCTGCCACCCCCAAAATTGATACCCCTACTGCTGCTGGTGCCGCGCGCTGTGCCACTGGCACTTCCGCCTTAGCATAGCGCTTAGGAACAGGCGCAATTGACAGGTTTATGTCTGGTAGCGTCCTGCTATCCGCCAAGAACTGATCCACCGCATCCACCAAATCAAACAGCTGCACCGTGGTCAAATCCACTTGCCTAGCCGAGTTAGCAGTCGAGACACCTGCTGTGTTCGAGTCGCCAGCACTTCCTGGCATCTCAACACTTAACCTGTGCAGATGGTCATTAACTCTATGCAACTGAACTGTTGTCGGCTTGTCCTGAAGGTTGTGCCAGTGAGGAACCCCACTCAAAAATTCTTGTGCATAATTACTCACTGCCATCACCAAACTTTCAAAAAAGTCGCGTCCCCCGGTTAACGGCTTCTCCTGACCAGCAAAACGGCACTCAGCATTAACCAGGATAGACATTAATGGTCGGGCATCCACCTGACCGGATGTGCCATCGCTCAACCCTTCTAGGATTAGCGTGCAGTTAGGCAGACTGTACGGACGTCGAATAGTCATCTTTAGTTGTTAGTTGTTAGTTAAAGTATTGCTAATTGTTCAAGATCCATTAGCCAATAGCCATTAGCCATTAGCTAATGACTAATGACCAATCACACTTCGCCATCAAACAAACTGCTCCAAAAGCGTTGCATTCCAGACGTTCCCGTACAGAATAGCAACTCACTCAACAACTCCATTGCCAACTCGTTCAACTTGTCATCAGAATTGTAAATGGCGACAGCAGCGCGACGCGGATTCATCCGACTCCGGAAGTGGGCGCGGAACCGTTCCAGATACTCAGACAAGCGATAATGATGTTCCAAGGGCAGCTGCTTTTCCCGGAGTTGTTGATAAGCAAATAGCAGCTGTCGGATCAAGACAGTCAACCGCCGCGCCAAGTGGCAGGCAATTACTACCAGCGCCTTAGCTTCAACAAACGTCAGCAAACGTCGAGTATAAGAGCGTCGCAGGGGGTTGGTGCTACGCAATCGCCAGAGGTTCACCCGATTTTGGATAACTCTCTGGAGTTCCAGATCCTGGGATATTTTTAGCATTGCTTCAGAACCCCCCAGTTCCAGGGCTTCTATTGCCAGTAAAATCAGGTCAATCTTAGTCCTTGTTCGACGCGGACACACACTAGACGCGATTGGTGGGTCAGGGAGACTGTCCAGAATCAGTGGCATTGACTCTTGCAAAGGACTATTTAATGGCATTACGCTCACAGAACGATTCATTCCAAATAGCAGGGCTGTTGAACTGGTTGATGGCTTGCACCAATCTAAAACAAATTGGACGCTTGAACTCAATGACTTCTAGCTGTTAAGTTTGTGTCCATCGGCTACCCAGTAATTCATATGCACAGCCCAATTTTACAGAAATCAGGATCTCTTAATCCTAAATTTGGAGTCACCGGGTCGGGCCGTTGGATGGCTGTCTTGGGCTGTAATTGAATCAAACAGCTACCACTGAGAAACTCAATAACTGCTGCAAGCGTGTTTTGAGTGTTAAAAATGCTCCGAAACCGTGCAACCTTCTAGTGTACGATTTTCCAGGTAGATAGTTGCACATCCTGGGTATAGTTTCGCTGGGAATGGCAACGATGACGAAAGTTACCCACACCCTTTTTTTTAGAGCTGCTATGGATCTCAAGTCTCTGATTCGCGACATTCCAGATTTTCCCAAGCCAGGAATTTTGTTTCGAGATATAACTACGCTGCTGCGAGATCCGGAGGGATTGCGCTTCACTATTGATTCTTTAACGGAAAAGTGCGCCCAGTTTTCCCCGGATTATATTGTTGGGATGGAGTCGCGGGGTTTCATTTTTGGCGCACCTTTAGCATACAAACTGGGAGCTGGGTTTATCCCTGTCCGGAAGCGTGGGAAGCTACCTGCTGCTGTTCATGCGATTGAGTATGAATTGGAATATGGGATGGATCGCTTGGAGGTGCATCAAGATGCGCTCTTACCCGGAAGCCGGGTTTTGATTGTGGACGATCTGATGGCGACTGGTGGAACTGCCAGTGCTACGGCCGAATTGGTGCAGCAAACGGGCTGCACGTTGGTGGGATTTGGCTTTATCATCGAGCTAAGGGATTTGAATGGGCGGCAACGACTTCCTGATGCGCCAATTGTGACGTTGGTTGAATATTAGTAATTAGCTGATTGAAGTATTGCTAATTGTTTAAAAGCCATTAGCCATTAGCCAAACTTTGTGTTACATGACTTCTACTAGAGATTCTTCAAGAGAAAATAGGTTCAATGCTAGTTTAAATTGGCTCAAAAGGCTGCTTGCTGGTGAAACTTTTCTCTACGTGGTGAAGCGGCTGTTACAGGCACTTTTGACTTTGTTGCTGGCATCAGCTTTGAGTTTTGCAATTATTCAGCTAGCTCCAGGGGATTATTTAGATACTCTGAGGCAAAATCCCAAAATTTCGCCAGAACGAATTGAGGAATTAAGACAACAGTTTGGTTTGGATAAGCCAGCAATTGAGCAGTATCGGCGTTGGTTGTGGCAAATTGTGCGCTATGGAAATTTTGGCACCAGTTTTGTCTATCAGCGTTCGGTAGCATCGCTGTTGTGGGAGCGCATCCAAGCGACTTTGGAGTTGGCGATCGCTTCTGTAATTTTGACATGGGCGATCGCTATCCCTCTGGGGATCGTCGGCGCTGTTAACCAAAATCGGACAAGCGATCGCATTCTGCAAGTCCTCAGCTACGCCGGACAGGGATTTCCCAGCTTCATCACTGCTTTGTTGCTGCTGCTTCTGGCGCAGTACACCTCCCCCTTCTTCCCTGTCGGTGGTAGAACCAGCATCAATCACGCTGACTTGTCCTGGTTTGGCAAAATTTTGGATATCGGCTGGCACATGATTTTACCGACTTTGGCGCTCTCTATCACCAGCTTTGCTGGTTTGCAGCGAATTACCAGAGGGGAATTACTCGATGTTCTTCGCCAAGATTACATCCAAACGGCTCGCGCTAAAGGACTCCCCGAAAATCGAGTCATTTATGTTCACGCCCTCCGCAATGCTATTAATCCTTTGGTAACACTATTGGGATTTGAATTTGCCGGTTTGTTAAGCGGTGCTTTTATTGCGGAATTTTTCTTCAACTGGCCTGGATTAGGGCGTTTGATTTTGTCAGCAGTTACCGCCCAAGACCTCTATTTAGTAATGGCAAGTTTGATTATGGGCGCTTTTATGCTCATTGTCGGCAACTTATTCGCAGACTTGCTGCTCAAAGCCGTTGATCCCCGAATCAAGTTGGAAAATCTTAAATAAGCTAACGGTTAATTGTTGATGACTGTTAACAATTAGCCATTAGCAATTAGCCATTACCAATTGATATGTTTTCCCAAAGTTATTACCTCATCCGTTCAAAAGTTGACGGGCAATATATTGCCGCTAAACCAGATAAAACTGCAACTGGAGCGGGTTATTTGTTGATGTTTAACGAAGACTTTGACGCTCTAAGCTATCTCAACACCCACGCTCCGGATGTGGCAAATCGTTTCGCTATCGAATCAATCTCTGGAAGTCAGATAAAAGGTTTACTCCAACGGTGGGGCTTTACAGGAATTGGTGTAGTGGAAGATCCTTTATTACCGAAAATTCAGTTTTTATTGCCGAGTTGAAGGTGAATATTGCCTTTTATTGCCTTTTCTAAAGATTTATTGCATCTATACCTACCTATAGATGTCAAAAGCTCCATAATTTGAGCAAATAATAGATGGCGTTCAGGCAGTTACTTCGTCTGAACTGGTTAATAACCTTAATGCTTGCTAATTTCAACAAATTGGGAGAGAGGTACTGTATGAAATCGATCCGCTTCAACCTATCTGCCTGGGTACGTCCAGTGCGTTTGGTAATAGCTGCCGTTGCGTGCGCGTTCCTAGTATTTTCCTATGCGACACCAGCTTTCAGCGCCAGCAAGAATAACCCGCCTACCGGAATCAGTGGCACCCAAAGTAAACCCTCAGATGGAGAAGCAAATCTGCTGGACATCGAGCTGAAATCCCAAGAGGCGGTTCTGTCAAAACCCTACTCGCTAGAAGAAACCCAGAAGGAAGCAAGTAAGGGTCTGAATGAAATTCAAGGGGACTCTGATATTGAGAATATGAAGCGCCCTGAAAATACCCAAGGCGTTGACTCAATTGAACAAAAGATCGAGAAGGCTCTGGAAGCCGTTACGGGCAAAGACTAGAGTTAGAATCAAGACTCGGTGCGCTAGTATCCGTTGAGTGCGGGTGTGCGGCGTTATCACGAGGATACTTACTCAAGGCTTGTTGTTAATTTGTTATATCAAGTCTGTGGCATTACCCATAAGAAAAAGGCCTCTAGAGAGATTTTGACTTCCCCAAAGTCGCCTCTTCCCGATTAGGGGTGAGGTTCCTTTGCTATTAGGGGTAATTTACCGGACATGATAAAAAGAGGCAGATTTTTATATCTGCCTCTTTTTGTACCTCAATTGATTAGATAATAGCGATCGCACCGACTCTACCCTGAGCTAATGAGAAAAGTGCGATCGCTCTTGAGCCGATAAAATAGTGTCGTTTGTTTCCACCGACAACTGAAAAAGCGGGTAGCGAGAATCGAACTCGCATCATCAGCTTGGAAGGCTGAGGTTTTACCACTAAACTACACCCGCGAAAGATGTATCTTGCCATACTTAAACTACATTACCATAAATTCTCGATAGTTGAGCGAACAATTCAACATTTTCTCATCTAGAGAGAGGGGAAACTCTGATAGACACATCCAGTAAGCTTTGGACGGGTTGACCCTCGGAGATAGCGGGGTTAAATTTCCAGTCTTGGATTATACCTCTAACAAACTGGTCAGCAGCGAAATTTCCGCTACCTTGCACAACGTTCGTGGATATAACTTCCGCTTGTCCGTTCTCAGAAATTAACAATCTTACTTCCAAGACTAAAGGCTCCCTTGGAGTCTGTGTTGCCGGATAATTCAGGTCAGAAAACTGCTTTTGCGATCGCTGTGGCTCAGCTAGCTGGCTAGGCTCATCCCTGCCACCGTTACCAGAACGGACGTTGATAAAGGAGGCAACAACGCCTGCACCTTGGCTGGACTCTCCCGGCAACGAGTTACCTGGGTTAGGTGGCGGTGGTGCTGATGGTATAGGATTCGGTGCCGCGGGCGCTGGAGGGCTTGTGGAGGCAGGAGCCGGGGGTGGTATTGTTCTTGCTGGCGGTTGGGGGGCGGGAACAGGGGAGCGCTGCTCATTCGTCGGATATGGCGTACTTCTGGGTGCTGGTGTTGTTGCGACTGGACGATCGGCGGGGAATGGAGATCGCTGCTGGGGTTCCACATTAGGGTTGGGTGTAGGCTCTATGGGTCTGGTGCTGACATCAGGACGAGCCACCTCCTGCTGTCTTTGCTGGCTAGAAGGCACAGCAGCGTCGGAATTTTGAGTTGGGGATGGAGAATCTAAAGGCGAGTTTTGCTGGGTAGTGGTGGAGTTTGAGGGAGCAGATGGAGAACTATTAGCTGTTCTTAGGCGACGCTGGCGCTGGCGTAGTGGGCGGCGATCGGCTTGTGGCTGCAAGGAAGCTTCCGAAGCTGTAATTAACTCAATGGGAATAGGCGCTTTACTCACCTCAAAAAATGCAGATAGCGCCGTCATCCGCTGCAATATCCAGATTGCCAGCACATGGAGAAAAATAGAACCCAGGATGAAATTTACCCACAACATTAGTGGTTCGGAGTGCTGCCGATTGTTCGTCTGAGTAGGAGTATTGGGGTTGGTTGGTTGTGCCATTCTCAAAAGCAGAACTCTATTTTTAGAATCATGGGCGAAATTATTACCCTGCGATCCCACTAGGAACGCCTGAAGGGAGGAGCAAGCCTCCGCAACAGAGAAAAATCACAGAGAATGTGAGACTCCCGTCTAACGCGATCGCATTCCCAAGCTCAGCTGGGGAACGAGAAAAACTTCTAATTCCTCGCCTCCTAACTTTTGACTCCTAACTTAACACTGACCACTCTAAGCTTCAGGACTTTTTTGCGGATTCACGGCAAAGCTGAGAACAGTTTCATCAATGCCTTTGAGGGTGAGTGGACTTTGCTTGGTCATTTCATCTTCGTCCAGATAATCAGCAACGGCGGCAGAAACCAGGATGCTATTGGGTTGGGCTGCTTCTTGAAGACGAGAGGCGATATTAACACTAGGGCCAACAGCAGTGTAGTCGGATCGTTCGGCACCGCCAAACATTCCTACCACTGCCGTTCCCTGGTGGATGCCGCAGCGAAACTGTACAGGGTTGCGTCCGTTAGTGCCAACCAGACCATCTTCGATCCATTTTTGGTTAAGTAGCTCTAGAGAAGCGTGCATTTGTCGTGCAGATGCGATCGCTCGTCGTACCTGTTCGTTGGGTGTTAGTTCCTCTGGTGCTCCAAACAAAGCTAACACGGCATCTCCGACAAACTTATCTACTGTGCCGCCGTTATCAAATACAGCTTTGGTCATAGCTTCCAGATACTCATTGAGCAATTCTGCCACCTTGCGCGATCGCAAGTTGTTTGCCAGCTGAGTAAAGCCCACAATGTCACTAAACAAAACGGTAATCAATTTGGGTTCCGGACTTAAATCCAGCTTTAGTTCCCCTCTCGCCGCCTTCTGCACCATTGATGGTGGTAAAAAGCGCTTCAATACCGACTCTGTTAAGTAACTATTTAGCTCCAAAACCCGGCGCTCGTTTTCCTTGAGAGCCAGTAAATTCCGTACCGAGGATAACAATTCCCGGTCATTAAACGGCTTGGCTAGATAGGCATCTGCCCCTCTACTGGTGCCTTCAATTCGAGTTTCCTCGTCCACCTTAGCGGTGAGCAAGATAATCGGTGTCCCCTTCAATTCCTCCTGTTCGCGGATCATCCGAATCATATCCAGACCCGACACCAAAGGCATCATCAAATCCGTCACAATCAGGTCAGGACGACGATTTTTAGTTACGGTGAATCCTTCGTCCCCGTTGCGTGCTGTCCAGACTTGATAGCCTTCATTTAGCAGAATGCGAGATACATAGGTTCGCAGATCCGGATTGTCGTCCACCACCAAAATAGAGGAGATGTGGGAGGAGTGATGAGTTAGGAGTGATGGGTTAGGAGTTGAAGATTCTTTTAACTCCTCAGCGTTAACTATTAACTCCTCACTCTCAAGAGCTTCTTCTTCTATCTCCAGGTCGGCTAATTCTACCGCAGCCCGATTGAACTGCACTTCGGTTGGCACTTCCAACACTTGATCTAACGGTAGGTGAGCTGTACCAGTTTGCAACCAAACAGTAAAGGTGCTGCCTTCTGTGTAGACTGAGCCTATGGAAATTTGACCGCCGTGCAGTTCCACCAGTTCTTTCACCAGCGCCAAACCTAAACCACTGCCTTCGTAGGATCGGTTAACTGACCCTTCCGCCTGCCGAAATCGTTCAAAAAGATGGGGGATTTGCTCTGGGCGAATGCCAATGCCAGTGTCTGCAATCTGTACTCGGACGTGATCCCCAGCGGATTCAACCGTCACGGTAATTGTACCCCCCACGGGAGTAAATTTCATGGCGTTGGACAGAAGGTTGTAAAGTACCTTGTCAAATCTTTCCAAATCTAAGTAAACCGGAAGACAAGGACTGGTGTAGGTAAGCAGATTCAAGCCTTTTTTCTCGCAGTAGGGGCGAAAGGCTTCGACAATTGTCTCGACAAATTCCACCAAGTTACAGGGGCGGAAACTAGCCTGCATCTTTCCGGCATCAAGTCTTTGGATGTCCAGCAGTTGATTGACCAGTCGCAGCAGGCGGCGGGAGTTGCGGAGAGCGATCGCAGCTTGTTCGTAAGGTAAATCTTGATGCTGGTTGACAGCTGACTCCAGTGGCCCCAGCATCAGAGTCAGAGGTGTCCGGAACTCGTGAGAAACGTTTTGGAAAAATTCGGTTTTCTGACGGTCTAATTCTAATAATCGCTCTGCCTGTTGCCTGGTTTTTTGGTAGAGTCGGGACTGTTGAACTGCGATCGCTGCCTGCGCTGCCACAGCTTGAGCTAATTCAATCTCCGATGCGTGCCACCGTCTCGATTTGTGCGTTTGGCGCAGCGTAATACTGCCAATAATCCGACCATCCGAGAGTAACGGCACCACCAACAGCGCCCGCGCCGGACTCCGCAAAGGCAGATCAAACCCATTCATTTCTGGTTGTTGACCCAAATCGTCAATTACCACTGGTTGTTGCGTAGAGAGTAGTTGCTGCAAAACCGGATTACCAGCAATGGGTACCACTGACTGGGGTAATTGAGAATTCTTAGCTTCATGTTTTGAGTTTTGATTTGTCGAGGCAGTGCCTGTGAAAAGCCTTGAATTATAAGTTAAAAATTCTGGCTTTTGAAGTTCGATAACCGACTCCGCCCCCATAGCGTCGTCCATCACACGGATCTCTGTTCCGTCATACAAGCCCACGCACTGGACAAACTCATCTTCCTCCCTCCAAAGAGACAAAGCACAGCCATCTACCTGCAAAGCTTGTCCCAGCTGTTGAGTAATCGCCGCAAAAATATCCTGCGGGTCAAGACTGGAGCGGATAGCCGTGGTAATGGTATTGACAAGCGCCTCTCGACGTGCCAAATAGGAAACTTGCTCATAAGCCCGTGCCTGAGAAAGAGCTAAAGCGGCTTGATCCGCCACCATTACCACCAGCTGAATTTCATCATCCTGCCATGCACGCGGCTCCCCACACTGATGTAGTGCCATCACTGCCATCAATTCCAATTGGCAATACAGCGGCACCACCAGGCTAGAGTGAATGTCCTGCTTTCGCATAGCCTCAAGCCGTTGCCTAATTTCCGGGGTATGAGCGCTTAATCGCTCATCAGTTTCAACATCATTAATCACTTCCACATCCTGCGTTTCCCACACCAACTGACCTAGACCTGAGTCGGTGTCTTCATCTTGCTGCTCTCTATGTGAATCTAGAGAAGAAAAGGACGCAGGTATGAGGACGGAGGACGCACTGGCGTATTCTTCCAGCGTCCTAGCTCCTAAATCCTCACTTTTGCCTTGTGCCTCAGGTTTTAATCCAGAAGTCAACAGTCCTGATAATCGCCGTTTGCCGTTTGCCTCTTGCCTTTGATAAATAAACCCTTCATCTGCCATCTGGTCTTCTTGGAAGGGACGCAGAATACAAACACTCACCTCCAACATATGACCGACTGTTTCTACAATCGTCTGGAGGACTTGCCGCAGGGGCGAACCACCCCCGCCTCGGTACTGGGCATTGCGAATTGTATTGGTGACTGTATTCAGCAGCGATTCTCGGCGCAGCGTCCGGCAAAGTTCCTCAGTACGAACTTTCAGGACGTTGTGGGTATCCATTGCCTGCTGCACCAGCGCTTTTAGCTCGGCAGCGTCCCAAGGTTTTGTGACGTATTTGAAGACCTTACCAGCGTTGATAGCTTCCACCAAGTCTTCGACATCGGTGTAACCTGTCAAAATAATTCGGATAATGTCTGGATACTGAGTGGCGGTGAGGCTCAAAAACTCAGTACCGCTCATTAAAGGCATACGCTGATCCGAGATGATCACCGCAACATCGCCCTCGGATGCCAAAATTTCCAGGGCAGCTGGGCCGTTGTCTGCCCTGAGTACCTTATAGTCTCGATGGAATGTTCGGTAAAGCAGGTCGAGGTTGTCTGGTTCGTCATCGACAACCAGAATTTTCGGCTTTTTGCTGCCTTGGGATTTCATGCCCCGCTCTCCTGCTGTTGTAGCGCGTAGCTCGTACATACGCCCATGCGGTTTAAAAATAGTATCCTCATGCACAGATTCTTCCAGGGATCAAGATGGCTTACGGACGTAAGAGGAAGACGAATTATAGATATATAAAGCTACTATCCCCATATGACTGTTTCCGCCTCCGGAAGCTGTGGCCAAGCTAGGCGATGCACCCCAATTGATCTTAAGTTTTTAGTTTCACTTTTGCCGCGTCCTCGGCTGTTCTGAGAAAAACACCCTAATGCTACCTTATGCTCCCCGATATTATATTGGGCGTAGGCGACACTAGCGTATATGCCCTTAGTCGCTAGATTTTGAAAAGTCGCTTCTCTAACACCGATGCTTGTTGTGGTAGGGCAATAGCTGTTCTCTGTCGTCAGCCAACTGGCAACTAAGGTGTCCCGCTCAATTAATTTAATTATTTTTAGGGGAGAAAATGCACTTCTCACTTGCTTTCTATTTAAGATACTCGCTCTAGATCAGTTTCTTTAATTTTTGTGAGGGAATCTCAGTTATAACTGGTTTAACCCACACTTTCATTATCCCGACACCAAATTGTCAGACAACAGGCTATTAGCGGAATACCTCCAAGAACGCTGCTGCTCCGGATATAAGCCTACTCTGCCTAGTCTATGACGCTGCCTGTACTCCACGGGGTCAATGCACTCCTTGTACAATAGTATCCTTGCTGGAATAAAAGCTGCTCTTGAAAGTCAAGACGTTTCGGTAGGGCAGGTGGTTGCCAAAAAAAACTCTTATTGGAATAGGTAAAGCTTAAGGGATGGGCGGCTTTTGGCATTTAGTCGTTGCCAAAAGCGGGAATGGCGGCGAAAAAAGCTACGCTCAAGGAGGGCTATTTACCTCTGATGACCAATATTGAACCGCGAAAATTTGTACAAAATGATCTACGATGAAACCTGCTAGAGATCCAACTGGGCTAGCTCCTCACCACTGCTTTCCTTTAGTTTTGCACCGCCAACCCGAAAAAGACGTACAACCCAAAATTGCCTGTCACTTTATTATCCGGACGGCCCGCCAAAGCGATCTGACAGGTCTGACTGAGATCCTGGCGGATAGTTTTCACCCGCGCAATGGGATTTGGAACTGGTTCTATCCTCTTTTTCGATTAGGAATTTATGAAGATTTGCGGAATCGGCTGCGCTCGGCTCCTGAGAATTACATTTGTTTAGTCGCTCTTGAGCCTGTTGGCGGCACTAATCAGGGAAATAGCGATCGCATCTACTCCCAACCCTCAGAGTTTGAACACGCTGATGATTCTGTGGTAGGCACTGTAGAAATGGCGCTCCGTCCCTCTTCCTGGCAACCTTGGGGTTCTCAATATCCTTATATCTCCAATTTGGCTGTCTACAAGTCGTGTCGGCGGCGCGGCGCAGCGCTGCAATTGCTGCGCTACTGCGAGCGAATAGCTCTAGAGTGGGGTTTTGAAGATATTTACCTCCACGTTCTCGAAAACAATCATCAAGCTAGGCAGCTTTATCTGAAGGCGGGATATGAACTGCACAAGGTTGATCCCAGCTGGAGCGACTTGCTGTTTATGCGTCCCCGAAGGCTGTTTTTGCACAAACACTTGACTCCTAAACTTCAAAACCACAACTCATGAAAAAAGCGTGAGATTGGAAAAAAATTTTCATCCCTTGAATACGTAGGGACACGGCGATGCCGTGTCCCTACTTTGCTGATGGCTGTTGGGTGCTACTTACTTTTGTAATTTCCTGACATTGGGCCATATGCCATAAAATAAAACTGCGAGATTACAGATTAGTGACTTATACTTACTGATGTTAAATGTGTTGTTAATGTAACTATTATTTATATAACAGATGTCTAACTGACTCTTAAGCGCTTCCTCCATCCAGAACTCACAGAATTGAAGCAAGTTTATGTGCTGCCAATTCGGATATATTTTCACCGGAAAAATCTATCAGTAAAAGTTGACATGGATAGCACAAACGAACAGAGCTACCAGGCTGCTATATACAAAGCTGATGCTAATCAAAGCCCTACCGGTGTTATTCGCGATCGTCTCTCTAATGACATGACAAACGCAACCCCGAACCCTGACGAGGAAAATTCTGATATCCTCACTCAGATGCGTAATAAACATCTGTTGATTGTCAATAGTCGCCGTCGGAATGGCTTGATCCTTTATAAGAGCTACCATGCAGAGTTTGCAGGGCCTGGATCGGCTGTGGGTGGCTTGTTTGACGTGGATTGTAAGCAGGTGCTGCCAGTGGGCAATTTGTCGTTGGTGAGTCCTGAATCTGCCCAGGAACGGCAAAATGCTTATTTGATTCGGCGGCAGTGGATTCGACTTACTAGACAAATAACGGATAATCCGGTGCCTCTGCAACGAGCGCAGAAGATAATTGAGCAGTTTAAGCAGTTTTTTGGTACGGAGACAATTGCCCAAATACCTGATGATGCTTTGGCGCTTTTGGTAGGTGTTTTGCCAGACACTATCAGCAGGGCGCGTGAGATCGATGATTGAGAATTAAAAATTAAAAAAGTTACTTTTAATTTTTAATTCTTCACCCTTAAGAAATAGTTTTTAAAGCTGCTAGAAGATGTTGGCGCGATCGCTGATTTTCTGGTTCAGTACCTACGGTAAGACGGATGCCGCCGCCAGTGTGTCGCACCAACGTTCCCAGCTGTTTGAGTTGGTGGGCTAAGTTGGTAAGGGCTTCCTCTGTGGGGGTACGCAGGTAAATAAAGTTAGACTCGCTGTGCCAAATTTGTAAATTTGGTTGCTGTTTGAGAAAGTCGAGTAACTTTTCGCGTTCGGTGAGAATTTCGGGAATGCAACCGAGTAGCAGTTGGCGATGGGAAAGGGCCAGCAATGCAGCAGCTTGGGTGAAGCTGGGGAGGTTGTAGGGGAGACGGACTTTTTCCAGGGCGAGGATAATTTCCGGATGTGCGATCGCGTAACCCATTCTTAAAGCTGCCAGTCGAAAGGCTTTGGAAAATGTCCGCAACACCACCCAGTTCGGACGATGGTGTAATTCTCCAACAACAGTTGTCCGACTAAATTCAAAATAAGCTTCGTCAATTACTACCAGAATCTCCTCTGGCAAACTCCGCAGCCATTCCAACTCAGCAGCGGTTAGGGCGTTGGCTGTAGGGGAGTTGGGATGAACCACGAACACCACCCGGATTGGTGGATTGGAGGTTTGTTCAATAGCTTTTTGGGCGGTGGTCAGGTCAATTTCAAAATTTGCTTGCTTACGCCCCACAGTGACTACAGGGATGCCCAGCGTTTTAGCGAGAATGCCGTACATAGAGAAGGTGGGATCAGCTACCAAAATCGACCCTTCTCCTCCTAAACAGGTGGCAATCAACAGAGAACGAATTAGTTCATCTGAACCGTTGCCTAGAGAAATATTAGCTGGGCTAATTAAACTTTCACCTGCCTCCCCCTGAGTTAATACAGGGGAAATCGATTCATTGACGTATTGCGCGATCGCGTCCTTCAGTTCAGCATGACTACCATCAGGATAGCGATTTGTCTCAATCAGCTGCTGATAAGTCCAAGCCAGCTTTTCTTTTAACTCCTTAGGCAAATCAAACGGGCATTCATTGGTATCCAGGCGGTCGATAGGAATGTCTGAGGCAACTGGACTCCCTGATGTCCCGCCTGGGTGCGGTGTATAGGCGCGTAGCCCAGATAAATCTGACCGAATGAAGGAGAACATAGATTCTTTATCTAACAACTAACAACTATTTTTAAGTAGAACAGTGCTGAGTTAAAAGATACTCAGCACTTCTTCGCCCAGGAACTCAGCCCTACTGATATCTTGCACTAGGCGGTTGAAAGCGCAGCTAAACAAACGAAACCTGCCTACGCAAGTTACAAATCCTTGATTTTCAGTTAGCCAAAGCAGGCGGACTTGGAATGTAATAGCCCCAGAATTCCATTCTGAGGGCTTGGTGCAAGATATGAGCCTACTGACTTACGAGAGTAATCGCCGTAACTTCTGGCGGACAAAACAATCGTCCCGGTAAATAGGTTCCCAATCCGCGATTTACATACAGCTGGTTTTTTCCCACCTGATGCCATCCAGAAGCCCATTCCCAATGCTGCACGACTTTATTACATTCCTTCATAAAAGGCACCAAAGCCTGCATCGGTTGGGGAATAATGTCGCGCAAGTGTTGCAGCAATCCTGCCGCCGGGCCAAACCCTGGAATCACCACTTGACCGCCGTGAGTATGACCTGAGAGTTGCAAATCAACCCGCCATTGTTGCAAAATTTCGGCGGTATCTGGGTTATGAGATAAGACGATACGGGGTGTATTCGGGTCAAGTTGATTCATTACGGGGGCGGGGTTAAATTCCGGCGACCAAAAATCAGCGAGTCCGACTATAGGTAATGCTTTTCCCAGTGGATAAGCGATTTCGTTCTCAAGGACGCGAATGCCGATGTTAGTCAGGGCATTTTGCACCTCTTGTTTTGAATGGCGGTAATAATTATCGTGGTTGCCGAGTACGGCATAGACACCAAAACGACTTTTCAGATGTTTTAGCGATCGCACTAACTTATGAATCGGGGTTGGATCGTCGGTTACGTAGTCGCCTGTCAATAAAACTAGGTCTGGTTCAAGTTGATTGCTGGCTGCAATTGCTTGTGCTAACAGTTCATCGGACAGCCGCAGACCATCGTAGTGCAAATCTGACAGTTGCACCAGTTTTGTTTTGTGCAAAGATGTCGGCATTGCGATCGCTACTTTCACCTTTTCTACACTTAATGGCCCAGATAATATCCAGTGCATTCTGTCAACTCAGGCTTAACTGGCGATTCCAGCATAGCGTAGAGATGCGATTTCTTGCCTTCCTACCTGATTGAGGGGCGAACGCAAAAGAATTTATTAAATCTTTTCAAGATTGCTTGGCTTGGCTGGTTTATCGGCTTCCCTATTCGCTACCGTCCTCGCGATAAATACAAAAGCGATCGCTGACTTGTTCTTTTTCCGAGAGTCCAAGGCATTTGTCTGTAAATTTACTTACTTTTTGGCTAATAACAGATAAATAGTCAATACAAATACGGTTTTATAATAAGTAAAAATATCCTATGTTTATTTTAAATAATTTTATAGTTCAGTCTGTACTTACGCAATAATAGCTTTTTCAGCCAAATAAATTAGCTAATCTATACAACCCATTTGTAGCAAAATCTAAAAATATTTTTATATTAATTAACAAAAAATATTAAGTTACTAATATTTATTAAAGTCCGCATCTTATGACTGAGAAAACTGAATTCGCCGCGTCTCTACAATCCTACTCCAGAAAAGCCGGTATTATTGCCACCCTAATTGGCTGTGTTGTTTTATTGGGCTGGATATTAGATATTACAGTCCTTAAAAGCATTTTGCCAGGGCTGGTAAGCATGAAAGCTAACACAAGCATAGCCTTTATTCTGGCAGGCTTGTCTTTGTGTTTGTGGCACGACGCGGAACATAGAAGACAAAACGCAAAAGATAAGCGGAGAAAGTCTTCGTTTGACCTTTCTCAAATGTTGGCAATCATCGTCATTTTAATCGGACTATTGACACTAATAGAGTATGGGTTTGGATGGAATATAGGAATTGATGAACTGCTGTTTAAAGACCCAGGAGGCGCTGTTGGCACTTCTGCACCAGGGCGAATGTCTACCAATAGCGCCCTAAGTTTTCTGATGCTTGGCTCTGCCCTTTTGCTGTTATCAAAAAGGATGTACCGTCCGGCTCATTGCATTAGCTTAGGCGGATTCTTGATTGGTTTCCTGGGCCTTTTGGGCTATATCTACGGCATCACCTCGTTGTACGGCAAGAGTTACAACACGGGTGTGGCGTTGCACACAGCGATCGCATTCATCCTGCTTTCCAGCGGCATCCTGTTTGCTTGTCCAGATCGAGGACTGATGACAGTTGTTACGAGCGACAAAGCAGGCGGATTGATGGCGCGGCGGATGTCGCCAGCCGCGATTGGTATTCCCTCAGCCTTGGGGTGGTTCATTTTATGGGGCTACCAATCTCAGATTTATGACAGCGAAGCTGGGCTGGCTCTTTTTGGCGTATTCAACGTAGTTATTTTTGCCTTTATAATCTGGTGGAATGCCAGATTCCTAAATGCTGTTGACACCCAGCGCCACCGAGCAGAAGCAGCACTAAAACAGGTAAATCAAGAGCTAGAAGATAGAGTTGAGGAGCGCACGATTGAGCTGAGTCAACTGAACGAGCAATTACACCAGCGAATTGCCGAACGCCAGCAGACAGAGGAGGCGCTCCAAGTAAGCTATAACCTCTTGCACACGATCATTGAAGGAACTACCGATATCATTTTTATCAAGGATCTTCAGGGTCGCTACTTGATGGTCAACTCCACTGGTGCCAACCTCCTTGGCAAGTCTGTAGAGGAGATGATTGGTAAGGATGACTCCGAGGTATTTCCACCTGAGGTCGCCCCTCAACTTATGGAGACAGACCGCAGAATTATGGCTTCTGGGACAACTCAGACGTTAGAGGAAATCGTCTATATCAATGACATCGCAGTAACGTATCTCTCAACAAAAAATATCTACCGCGATCCCCAAGGAAACGTTATCGGTTTGATTGGAATGTCGCGAGACATTAGCGATCGCAAGGCGTTGGAAAAAGAATTAGCGCGGCGCGAGCAGCTTTTGAACTCATTTATTAGCGTTGCCCCGATCGGACTCTCTATTCTTGACGACCAGATGCGGTATCTGCAAATCAACGAAGCGTTAGCACAGCTCAATGGCCTGTCTGTAGAAGAACATTTAGGAAGATCCTTGGCTGAAGTCTTGCCCGACGTTGCACAAGATATTGAATCGACGTTACGCAAAGTCCTGACGACAGGCGAAGCGATTCTCAACATGGAGGCGTGCGGTGAATTACCTAGCAATCCAGGCGTCTTGATGCACTGGTTGACTTCTCAATTTCCCATACCTGGAGAAGACGGCAAGCCAATGGGTCTTGGTCTCACCGTGATGGATATTACCGCTCGCAAACAAGCAGAGGAAGCCCGTCGGGAGAAAGAAGTTCAGTTAAAAGAAAAAAATCAGCAGCTAGAACATACACTCCAAGAACTCCAACGCACTCAAGGTCAACTAATTCAAAGCGAAAAAATGTCCAGTTTAGGACAATTGGTTGCAGGGATTGCTCACGAAATTAATAACCCAGTTAACTTTATCTTTGGGAATCTCACCCATGTCAGAGAATACACCCAAGATTTATTAAATCTATTGCGGCTCTATCATCAGCAATACCCGAATTCAACGCCAGAAATTCAAGAGGAGATAGAAGCAATTGACCTGGATTTTATGATGGAAGATTTTCCTAACCTGTTGTCATCAATGAAGGTGGGGGCAGATCGCATCCGGGAGATTGTGCTTAGCTTGCGGAATTTTTCGCGAATTGACGAAGCTGAAATGAAGGCGGTTGATATTCATGAAGGAATTGATAGTACCTTAATGATTCTGCATAACCGCCTGAAAGCAAAACCGGATCATCCCAACATTCAGATGATTAAGGAGTACGGTCACTTACCTAAGGTCGAGTGCTACGCAGGACAACTTAATCAAGTGTTTATGAATCTGATCGCGAATGCCATTGATGCGTTGGATGAATACAACAAAAAGCGATCGCTTTCGGAAATAAAGGCAAATCCCAGCTGGATCAAAATTCGCACTGAGGTACTAGACTGCGATCGCGTCGTTATCAGAATTGCGGATAATGGCTCTGGAATGACAGAGGCGGTGAGACAACAGTTATTTAATCCCTTTTTTACTACCAAAGCCATTGGCAAAGGCACTGGACTGGGTTTGGCAATTAGCTACCAGATTGTTGTAGAAAAGCACAATGGTAAATTGGAATGTCTCTCAGCACCGGGAAGGGGAGCGGAGTTTATTATTGAGATTCCACTTAGGCAGATAGTTTAGGCAATCTATGCTTTATGCGATCGCGTTCTAGACTAGAAAAACGGGAAAATGAGAATGCGATCGTACAGAAAACTCTTTTCCTCTTGGCTAAGGAAAAACTCTAATACACCGTTATTCTTTGTAGTGATTTCACTAAAACTCTTTATCCTTGTTTATATCTAAACCAATTAGACCAGTTTAGTGAAGTTAAGTGTGGATACAACGACTTTTTAATGATACAATTGTACTATCAAGCTTAAGGCGTATAATTTTTGAGCTTTGTCCGGTGACAAAAACGCTAAGAGCTTGTTTATAGCCTTTTCCTGTCTAGTGAGGTACGCTCAAAGCATAGAGCATGAGTATTTTCTTGATTAGAGATGAAACCCTACTCCCTTGACCTGCGGCAAAAAATTGTTGACACCTA
>NZ_JAMPKJ010000078.1 GCF_039962115.1 Funiculus sociatus GB2-C1
TGAACTCCGGCTCAGTTCAGCCAATGAGATAAGCAAGGGTTATGAATAACGGGTAGCAATCGCCTTTGTTCAGTCCCCATAGTACCCCAGCGATGACTTTTGCAAGAGGTCTATTGTTAACCCACTGGCTCCGGGAACGGCTCATGTAGTTAAGTCACCTGTAAATCTTCGCAGATCGCCATGCAGTGGTCAAATTATCAAAACTGTACCTATTGGCACCAAGTTGAACTTTGCTGTAGATAACAACCAGTGGATCAATAAGTGGTACAAAATTACTGTGCCAGGGTCAACACCAGGGACATTAGGTTATGTTGATGGTTGGGACTATGTTGATGTCTACTAACAATTAGGCTAATCCTTGTTGCTGATAAAGCAAAGCCCGGTATCAGTACCGGGCTTGTTTTTTAGAGCGTAGAGAGTAAGGTTGGACTACTCCTGTGCTGCTTTTTTAAGAGGGTTGGAGGGTAACTTTTGAGGGTAGAAAACTCAACCTACAACTAACTAATGGCTTATTCCCAAACGTCCAAATCGAGCGCTCGCGAACCACCCCGTTCTAGCATTAACAAAAGGTTCTTGAGTTGTCCCCAAATCAAGAAGCCGATAAATAGAGTGAGTGGCACAGAAACCCCACAAGCCAGCGATCCGGGAAAGCCAAAAATTTCTAATCCAGCCACAAGAAATACGCAGACACCCGCACAAATTCCCAGAAACGGCAGTTGTAACTGCATACCTTGCATTTGTGCTAGGGTGCGGGTGGAGCGGTTTTTTGCCCACTCCCGCACTTGTTGTTTCAGGGTGGCTTCAAAAGCAGCGCCAGAGGTTAGTCCAGCGAATAAACCAACAACGAGTAAAAAATACGGCGGGTCTGGAAAGTAATACACTAATAACTCCTCATGGTTAATGGCTAATAGCTAATAGCTAATTATTAAAAGCCATTAGCTATTAGCTTCAAGATTTGTGCTGAAAAGCAGAGAATGTGGAAACAGTGGGCAAAAGCGCTGCGACTCCCTCGGTGGAGAGTTCAGTTAAGGCTCCCAGTGCCACATTGAACAACCGTGCTGGTTTCAGGTCGTCTTTAACCAGATTCCAGAGGCGTCGGACTTCCTCGGTATGAAGGCGGTCATCTTCTGTTAAAGCTATCAGTAATTGCCGTCGCAGAAACTGACCTTCTTCAGAAAGGATAAACTGTAAACCGAGTTGTGCTGTGGGTAATAAATCGAAGTTATCATCACTGCGGGCGATCGCAATCATATTTTCCAATCGCTGCCACTGGAATTTAGCATCTTTGAACAGCACCTCAATCAACCGCCGCCGCATTTCGGGAGTTTCCCCGGTGAGTAAACGCCGCGCCACATAGGGATAGCCAACTTCGACGATTTTGAAATTCGGATTCAAGCTTAAAGCTAATCCTTCTTGCGTCACCAGAGAACGAATAATCAAGGCAAATTTTGCGGGGACGCGGAACGGATATTCGTACATCAGTTCCGAGAACTTGTCTGTAACTGTCTTGAAGTTGAAGTCTCGCACACTTTCGCCTATCGCTTGATCCAGCACGGTTTCCAGCGCCGGAATGATGGGAATAATGTTTGTCTCTGGTGTCAAAAAGCCTAGCTTCACAAAGTCTTTGGCTAACTCGATGTAGTCTTTGTTAATTAGGTGAACTACGGCGCTGACGAGGTTTTCTTTGGTATGCTCCTCCATCTGATCCATCATGCCAAAGTCAATGAATGCCATCCGCCCGTCTGGCATGGCAAACAGGTTGCCTGGATGGGGATCGGCGTGGAAAAATCCGTGTTCTAGCAGCTGTCGCAGTCCTGATGTTACGCCAATTTCAATCAGGCTATCTGTGTTCAAACCTGCTGCTTTGATCCGCTCAGTATCTGTCAGCTTGAACCCGTGAATCCACTCTAAGATAAGAACGCGGTTGCTGGTGTATCGCCAGTAAATTGCTGGAACTTTGACGGTGGGATCGTCGCGGAAGTTTGTGGCGAATTTTTCGGCGTTGCGTCCTTCGTTGAGGTAATCAACTTCTTCAAATAACTTGGTGCCGAACTCATCGACAATTAAGCGCAGGTCATGCCCTAAATTTAGGGGAAGCCAGGGAGCTACCCAACCAGCAGCCCACCGCATTAAGTACAAGTCTAGGGTAATGGTTGGTAGCAAGTTGGGGCGTTGCACCTTGACTGCTACTTCTTCGCCAGTGTGAAGACGCGCTTTATATACTTGTGCTAGGCTGGCTGCGGCTAGAGGCTCTGGGGAGATTTCGCTAAATATCTCTTCTATGGAGCGGTCTAGCTCTGTCTCGATGATATTGAAGGCGATCGCATTATCAAACGACGGCAGTTGATCCTGTAGTTTGATGAGTTCTTCTAAAAAGTCTTTCCTTATTAGGTCGGGCCGCGTGGAGAGGGCTTGACCGACTTTAATAAATGTAGGGCCGAGGCGGGTTAGTATTTCCCGCAGTTCGGTGGCGTGTTTAGACGCGACTTGTCGCATCTCTACATTCCACAATTCATCCCACTTTAATCCGATAAAGAATCTCGCAAAGGAGAAAATAATGTTGATGCCACGCCAGATAACTAGCCAAGGACGATAAAGGTAGTATTGGGCGATCGCTTTTGGATCGTAGCCCCCAGACTGGACGAGTGGATACCGATTCACGCTTGTGTCTGCCTCTCGAAACAAAACTTATTAGTAAGTAGCGGCTTGGTAGTAGTAAAGCCACTTTTTAACTTGATCAATCAAATAACACTTATTTCCAGAGATTCCTTCCGCAATCTCTCGTAACTTTATACATTGTTTTTTACCAGTTTTTTAACGTTTTATTAACTACAGTATACAAAAATACAGACACCATCGGGGATCAATATCCTGGGCTGGGGACTGGGGACTGGGACTGGGGGCTGGGGGGCTGGGGACTAGGTAAAACTTTTTCCCAATCCCCAGCTCCAAGATTGCAGGGAAAAACTTTTTTACTCAAAGGGGGAAATTCAGGATAATTTTTACCCTCCCCATGTCGGGGAGGGGTCAACACGTTCGGGCTTCTGACTAGCTGCTGGACTTGGCTTCTAGGTTTTCCATGCGACTTTTTAGCTCCTGATTTTGCTTTTTCAACTGATCGAGTTCCTCTCGCAATTGTTTGATAGCTTGATCGGAACCAACGTTTTTTTGCACCCGTTCAACTGCTTCCTCCGCGATACGACGAACTCGCCCATCGGGAGTTTGATCCGCAAGACTTTGTAAAATCGCGATCGCTTTCGGAGTCTCCATCTGTCCCAGTGCTATAGCAACTGAAACTTGCGTTAAGAAGAACGTTTCTTTAGAAAGTTCGCTTAATTGCTCTAGAATCCGTTCCAGGTTGACATTATTCTGACCTGTGGAAATCGCTCCCAGTGCGCGAATGGCTGCAAGGCGCAAAGCTTGCGGAACTCCGGGCGCGGTATATTCTAAAATCAGATCCAAAGCTTCTGGTGAAGTTTTGAGTTGAGATAAACCTGCGATCGCGCCCGTCCTGACAACCTCATTCCAACCAGCTTTTTCCTTCAGTACCCAGTGCAGCAGCTTTAGTACCTTTTCTTGCTTGGGCTTTTCATCCAAGTGCGCTGCGCCAATTCCCGCGATCGCGTTAGCTGCGGCAGCTTCCACATAGTAGCTGGCATCTCCTTTTTCCACCAGCGGTTTCAGTGCTTTATAGCTTTCTTGCGTCTTGATTTGAGCTAGTGCTTGCACCACTGCACGACGTACTAAAGCCTCTTTATCTTGCAACCCGACAACTAAAGCATCAAACGACTGATCGAGTTTAACTTCAGAGAGTTGTTTGGCAACTTCCGCCCGAACTCCCCAGCAAGAGTCATTCTGCAAAGCAGCAGCAAGAGCCTTTACCACCTCTAATCCACCTTTTTTCGCCAACGCCTCAGCAGCGTAAATGCGAGAAACCGGATCGGGATCGAATTGCAGTTGTGTTTTGAGTTCGGCAACTGGGTACTCTAAAGACACAGTTTTCAGGAAATTATTTCCCACATCAAAGCTTACATATTCGGGTTTCTCTTCTAAGGGGAAGTAAAAACTTTGTTCCCGCTCATTTACCTGAACCTTGAAAATCTTTGATTTTGGATTCTGCTTATCAGTGCCAGTTTCCTCTTGCTGACTATAACCAAAGGCAATAGGAATTTTTAAGTCAAACAACTCACTCTTGCTGCCGTTATTATCGCTTGCCGCTTGAGTTTGCGTCACCGTAATTTTTGCCAATTTGCTGTCAGCATCCCAAACATAAGCAACCTTGAAATCTGGATGACCGCCGCGATAAACGTACTGGTCGAATAGAAATAATAAGTTGCGTCCGGTAGCTTTTTCAATTGCTCTTAGCAAGTCAACTGTTTCGACTGTTTGGTGCGCGTTATCCTGAACAAACGTATGAATTGCCTTCAAAAATAGCTCGTCTCCCAGCTCTGTCCGAATCATGTGATAAACGCAAGCGCCTTTTTCGTAAAGGTGCCTATCGTACAATTCAATTGCTTCCCGGTAAACATGAGTTACAATTGGACGACGGTAGCGACTGGTATCTTCTGAAATGTAGCTACGAGCTTCATTTAATAGATAATAAGCTGCATCTTGCGCTCCATATTCTTCGTCTGTCCACAGCACTTCTGAATAAGATGCCATGCCTTCTTTAATCCAAGCATGAGACCAGTGCTTGATAACAACTAAATCCCCGAACCACTGGTGAGCGAGTTCGTGAGCAACTAAACTTTCAGTAAGGCGATTATCTAAAGATGCCCGTTCGTCTAACAAGCAGCGGTCAGTTAGCAGGGTGGTAGAAGTGTTCTCCATACCGCCAAAAATGAAGTCATCAACGCAGACTTGGGCGTATTTAGGAAAAGGATAGGGATAGCCAAATTTTTCGCTGAAAAATTCAATCATCCGGGGAGTTTTGCCCATGCTGCGCCGGGCATCTTGTTCCCGATTTTTCTCCACATAATATGTTACGGGTTTGCCATTCCATTCATCCTTAATTTCCGCAAAGTCACCTACAGCTAAAGTGATCAAGTAGGAAGGATGAACTTGCTGCTGTAACCAGTGGTAAATTTTGCTTTCGCCATCTTCCTTTGTTTCGATCAATTCTCCATTGGAAATAGCGATCAGAGGTTTGGGAATTTTGACGCGAATTTCTGAAGTTGCCAACTGTCCCGGATAATCAAAGCAGGGGAACCAGAAGCGGGAGTCTTCATCTTCTCCTTGCGTCCAGACTTGCGTCGGTTTGTGGGGATAATGTTTGTTGGGGGTAATGAAGTAGATGCCGCGTTGGGGTTTTTCCACCGAGTAAGCGATCGCTACCTTTACCGCTTTTCCCATTTCCGTAGGTGTCTGCATCTGAATATGCAGCTCGTTGCCATCATAGTCAAACGTTTGTGGTGATTCGTCAACCTCCACTGAATGAATATTTAGGTTAACGGCATCCAAAGTTAAACGGTCAATCCCACTCCGCACAGGGGATAATGTGATGGTGCAAGTGCCAACGACGCTTTGATTGGGAATGTCGAGGGCTAAATCCAGAAAAATATGTTCAACTTGTCCGGGTCGGTCTGGGTTGTAGTGGGGTCTAGCACCCGGTAACTCAAAGGATTTATGACGTGTATTGTCGGAATCAAAACTAAGCTGGAAATTCATGTTCGCGATCGCGCCCTTGAGACAATAGGGGTATGGCTACAACCCCTTAAACAAAGCCATTGAAGTATATTTTCCACATTAGCGCCTTTCCCGCGATTGTACTTAGGATTCCATGCACTACAGGGGATTTTTCATCATTGACCTGCTTTTTCAGCGATAGAATTGCTTTTACTCCACTTTTTAAGCAATTTTATTGCTTGCAGCCTCTCTTAAAAAGGATATTTAACCGTATCTCCACATTGCTCAATCCTCTCCAATTTATCGGAGGTTGGGGGCTTGCCTCGTGAAATCGCACGCAACTCAACTGTCTTGACTTTTATTCCAATTAACAATGGCAATTTACCCCCGCTCCTCTGATTTTATTTAAACTTAATAATTCCATTTGCGGAGTTTCTTCTAATCGCATTGAAGTAGCCCTATGACACTCCCATAAAAAATAATTTAATGGGAAATACTGCATAAGTAAAATTACCAATTGGGCTGCCAACGAATGGGAATGAAAATATCCCAATACCATCACTGGCAGCAGCGACGACAATCAAAGAAGAAATAAACCGAGAAAAAATTAAAATGTCTGAAACAAAACCAAATCGTTTAGTTCCTATTGTTGTTGGTACTGCCGTTTTAATTGCAGGTGGCGTAGGTGGCTATCTTTACCTCAAAGGTGGTTTGGGTGGCGATGCGACGAGTCCTCTGGGGAGTGCCAAAGTGGTGCCAGATGAAGCATTAATGGCAGGTTTTGTCTCCACAGATCCGAAAGCTTGGGCGCAATTGGAACAGTTCGGCACCCCGGAAGCCCAAAAGTTAGTTGCCAAAGGTTTAAACAATTTCAACAAAGATATGTTGACTGAATCCAACGTCTCTTATGAGAAAGACATTAAGCCTTGGTTAGGTAGCGTGATGTTTGCTGTGCTGCCATCGTCTCCAGTAAAACCTGTACAAGCTACGCCACAATCCACACAGGAACCGAATGTTTTGATGGTTGTCGGTATCAAGGACAAAATTAGCGCCTTGAATTTCGCCAAGAAGGTGAAAAAAGCTGGAAGCAAGGAAATTGACTACAAAGGTATCAAAATAACCGAAGATCAAGGTAAAAGTAGCAAAACTTATACGGCGGTTTTAAATAACCATTTAGTGTTGTCTGACCAAAGAAAAACTGTAGAATTAGCGATTGATACCTTCAAAGGTCAGCCTTCATTTGCTGGTAAAGAAGGCGCAGCCAATATTCTCTCGAAGGGTACAAACGTACAAAACTCCTTAGCTCAATTCTATGTGCCTGACTACGGCAATATGGTAGAGGAATTGTTGGCAACCAATCCTAATGCAACGCCATTACCTCCAGAAACAATAAAGCAGCTGAAGGCATTGAAGTCAATGGTTATTGGTGTTGGGGTCGATAATGCGGGTATACGCATGAAGGCGATTGGTAAGATAGACCCGACCGCGGTTGTGCAAGCAGAGTATAAACCCAATGCTGGCAATGTGGTGTCTCAATTTCCTGCTGATACTATTGCCTTGATCAGCGGCGGTGGTATCAGTCGTACTTGGGATGCGGTAGTTGAACAGTCGAAAAAAGATCCCGAAGCCCAGAAAGCATTTGAACAAACACGCCTACAACTAAAGGAAAGCCTGAATCTTGACCTAGATAAAGATATCTTTGGTTGGATGGATGGTGAATTTGCTATGGCTGCAATTCCATCTAGTCAAGGTATTTTAGCGCCAGTTGGCTTTGGTGGAGCTTTGGTGTTTCAAACAAGCGATCGCAAAACCGCTGAAAATACCTTCACTAAACTTGATGCACTTGCTAAAGGTAACTCAATCACGGTAGCCCAAAGAAATGTTAAAGGTAAAGCTGTCACTGAATGGCAGATACCGCAACAAGGCGCATTTTTGGGACGTGGCTGGATAGATCAAAACACCATGTTCATCGCTATCGGTGGCCCCATCGCTGATGTGATCGCCACAAAACCCAGCCAGACTTTGGACAATAGTCCATCGTTTAAAGCCGCCACAGCGTCGTTGCACAAGCCAAACGGAGGCTACTTTTACCTAGATATGGACAAAACCATGTCTCTAGTAAATCGCCAGCTACCTGCTTCCCAAAAGAATGCGATTGCGCCAGAAACAGCCGCTGTCCTCAATTCCATTCGCGGTGTCGGTCTAACTGCTACTCAGTCTGACAAAACAACTGCTGAAATTGAGGTTTTACTAGCCCTAAAGCAGAAAACTGGGAAGTAGTCCATAGTTATTGGTCATTAGTCAGCCGTCAGGGAAGAGTTGGAAAGTTGGAATGAAAATCTTTACTTACCGTTTCAACCTTCAAACGTTGCCACGCTAACGGACAACTAACAATAAACTAATAACTAATGGCTAATAACTAGGGACTAATGACTACTGCTGTAAAAACTGCTCCCGGAATATCTTCGCGTTTGGTGAATGGATTGCTGGCGATCAAGCCGTTAGCCAATCTTGCCAAGCATCAGGCGCGAACTATGATGATTAAACGCGCCGAGAGAATTGGAGTACCTTGGACAAACCAAGTAAAGGAACTATCGCAACTCGACTGGGAAACTCAGCTAGAGAAAGTACAAAACTCAGAGCTAGTTTACCCAGAATACTATGTGCGCTCGTTTCATGCCTACGAAAGCGGTAATTTAAGCTGGGAGGCTGCTTGGGAGGTAGAAGTCGCCGCTTATGCCGTTCATGCTGGTGTCTGGAAAGATGCTGGTAGCCAGGGAGATGCTAGACTCCGCCAAAGTTTTTTCGATATTGTCACTAGCCAAATTTCCACCCAGCCGCAAGATATTTTAGACTTGGGGTGCAGTGTCGGGATGAGTACCTTTGCCCTGCAAGATGCCTATCCCCAGGCAAAAATCACTGGTTTAGACTTGTCTCCCTACTTTCTGGCAGTTGCCCAATACCAATCGCAACAGCGTCAGAAATCAATTCAGTGGGTTCACGCAGCTGCTGAATCTACAGGATTGCCCGATGCTTCATTTGATTTAGTTTCCATCTTTCTGATGTGCCATGAGTTGCCTCAATCGGCAACAATGCAAATTTTGAGAGAAGCCCGGCGCGTACTGCGTCCCGGTGGCCATTTGGCAATTATGGATATGAACCCAAAGTCGGAAATTTTCATCAAGATGCCACCGTATATCTTGACATTGCTCAAGAGTACCGAGCCTTACCTGGATGAATATTTTGCCTTAGACATTGAACAGGCGCTAGTAGAGGCAGGATTCACAGCACCAACTATTACTTTCAATACTCCTCGCCACCGCACGGTAATCTCACAAAAGTAATACTGTCGCTTTCGTGACGAGAGGGCTACAAAAGATTTTATAACTCGGTTAGGACTATAGCATTCCGAAACGAGTTGTGAGCCAGCCCTTCAGATGCCCGACTTCTTAGAGAAGTCGGGCATCTCGCCTTCAGGAATCGTTTAAGGCTGCTATATGGGTTTGGACTTCGGGGATCGCAGTTTCTTGGTAAATCGATAAAGTCGAGCTTAGGATAGATTGCCTAAGCTGAGGAAAAAAGCAGAATATGGTGACTGCGTAAACCTATAGAACAGTGCTTGAGTGCAATTGAAGTGCATCTGAAATTGTCTCAAGGAGCGCAGAGATTTAGATATCATGCGATCGCTTATGCAAAAAGTTCTTCGGTTACTGGCAGCACTTTCTTTGGTCGGAGCTATTGGTCAACAACCAGCGCGATCGCAATCTATTATCCCAGCTGCTGACGGCACCGCTACCGTCATCACCCCTAACGGTAATCTTATCAACATTAGCGGCGGAAATCTATCTGGAGATGGAGTAAATCTCTTTCATAGTTTCACTGAATTTGGTATCCGCTCTAATGAAATAGCTAACTTTCTTTCTAACCCAAATATTGGGAACATACTCTCCCGTGTAACTGGTGGCAAAGCCTCAATAATTAACGGTTTAATTCAGGTTACTGGTGGCAACTCTAACCTATTTTTGCTCAACCCATCGGGCATCATCTTTGGCCCAAAAGCTATTCTTAACGTACCGGGTGACTTCACCGCTACCACCGCCAACGGCATTGGTTTTAATCGAGATTGGTTTAGTGCTATTGGTACAAATAATTATGCGGCTCTAGTAGGGAATCCCAACAGCTTTGCCTTTACGATAAATCAGCCGGGGGCAATTATTAATGCAGGTTCTTTAGCAGTTGGCGCAGGACAAAATTTAACTTTGTTAGGCGGCACTGTCATCAGTACAGGAAAACTTGTTGCGCCTGGGGGTAATATTATCGTGGCGGCGGTGCCGGGTGAGAGTACGGTGCGCGTGATTCAGCCGGGAAATCTGCTGAGTATAGAGGTGGGGACTGGGGACGGGGGACTAGGAACTGGAAATATTAAACCCCTCTCTCTTCCCCAGTTATTGACAGGCGGGAAATTGAGGAATGCGACTGGAATAACAGTTAATAGCGATCGCATACAATTAACCGGATCTGGGTTGCCAGTAGCAGCTGGAGATGTGGTAGCGCGGGAGGTGACGGCGGGAGCAGCGACACTCTCAGCACGCAATTTGACGCTAGTAGAAAGTCAGCTCTACACTACTGGAAACTTGAATCTGCAAGCCACAGATACAGTGCGAGTGCGGGACAGCGTGGAAAAAAGCTTTGTTGCCCAAGCCGGAGGTAATTTATACATTCAAGGCAATCAAAGCATCGATATTCTGGCGCTAAATCACCCAAAAACGCCCTTTACCAGTGGTGGAAATCTCAGTTTAGTTAGCGATGGCAATATTTCTGGGGATGCTCACTTTAGCAGTGGCGGCGACTTTTCGATTCGCAACACACTGGGAAACCCTGGAAAATTTGTCAGTCTCTATGACCCGATTATTAGCTCAGTGGGAGATGTTAACTTTGGGGATTATACAGGAGTTTCGCTGAAAATAGAGGCAAAAGGTAATATCACAGCTGGCAATATTGTCATTACTGGAGCAGATACATCACTCGTCGTTGGTCAAGACCCAGATATTCCGATTTTGAGCAGCACTCCTGCCTTAATTTTAAGAGCAGGCGTTACCAATCTGGAAAATCCGCCCAACTTCGGCTCAAGCTCCTACTCTATTACAAACCTCGGCACACTTCCTGGCGGTAACTTAAGTAACGCCTCTGACATCAACAATAATGGTCAAGTCGTGGGTGTTTCCAACATCGCTAATGGAAACTCTAGCGGTGTAGTGTGGCAAAACGGCACTATCCAAAACCTCGGCACTCTCCCCGGCAATGACTTCAGCAGCGCCAACGCTATCAATGATGCTGGTGTGGCGGTTGGTAATTCAGGCACTTTTAGCAGCAACTTAAATGCTGTAGTGTGGCAAAACGGGGCTATTCAAAACATAGCCAGTAACTCTGTTCAAGCCAACGATATCAACAATCTGGCTCAGGTGGTGGGGATTACCAACTTAAACGGTAATAATCAGGCTTTTTTGTGGCAAAACGGCGCTATCCAAAACCTGGGAACCCTCCCCGGCAATGACTTCAGCAGCGCCAACGCTATCAACAACAATGGTCAAATTGTCGGCAGTTCAGGCACAGTTAGCAGCGGTTCTCAAGCTGTGCTGTGGCAAAATGGCATAATCCAAAACTTGGGTACGCTTCCAGGCGGTAATTTCAGTAACGCCTATGGCATTAATGATGCGGGTTTTGCTGTCGGGGATTCGCAGGCGGCAAACGGCAACTCTCAAGCTGTGCTGTGGCGAAATGGCGCGATCGCACTCGGAACTCTACCAGGCGATAACTTCAGCCGCGCTAACGACATCAACAACATCGGTCAAGTTGTCGGTAGTTCGGAAGGTGCGAACCAGAACACTCGTGCTTTTCTCTGGCAAAACGGCATAATTTCAGACCTCAATAACTTGATTTCTCCCAGTTCTGGCTGGGATTTTCTGCAAACTGCCGCAGCTGTCAATGATATTGGGCAAATCGTGGGAACTGGTTTCATCGGCGGACAAAGCCGTGCTTTTCTGCTGACACCGCTTACTTCTAGTTCTTTAGCAAGTCCGGGAAGCATTACGGTAGGAAATATTTTCACCCCAGGGGGGCCAGTTATTTTGTCAGCGACAAGCGATATTAATCAGCTTGGTGAAATTAACTCCAATGGTGGGGAGATTAGCCTTACTACTAGCAACGGCAACATCACTGCTGGAATAATTAATTCTAGTTCTACGGAGAATGGTGGTGCTGTCACCTTGAAGACTCCTAATGATATTCAAGTTAACTATATAAATGCCCAAGGCGGCGTTTCTGGCACAGGTGGTAGAGTTGACATTACCACTGATAACTTTTTCCGGGCGATCGCTACTTTTCCCGACCAAAACGCGATCGCTGCCAGCATTTCTACAGTTGGCGGACTAAATGGTAATCAGGTAACTATCCAACATGGCGGCGGAGCCAAGGGTATTCCTTTTGTAGTCGGCGATGCTACTGTGAATGGTACTGCTGGGGCAATTACCACTGGCACCAGACTTGTAGATAATGCGATCGCGCCGCAACGTTCTTTTGCAAGCAGCTTCACTCAAGGCAATATCCAAATCATTACTCAAAACTCGCCATTACCAGACCCAAATCCACCGTCACCAGACCCAGATCAACCGCCATTACCAGACCCAAATCCACCGTCATCAGACCCAGATCAACCGCCATCAAATCCAAATCAACCGCAACCAAATCCAAATCAACTGAGTGAAGATTCCGCACCACCACAGGCAAATCCAATTTCCCAGAGTGCGATCGCTTATAGCGTTCCTAACGTTGAAGTAGACGCAGTGGTAGCTGGACTAGAAAATTACTTTACCAACCAGGTTGAACAATATCTGGGTACAACAACCGATA
This sequence comes from Funiculus sociatus GB2-C1, assembly GCF_039962115.1. NCBI lineage: Bacteria > Bacillati > Cyanobacteriota > Cyanophyceae > Coleofasciculales > Coleofasciculaceae > Funiculus > Funiculus sociatus. The sequence goes on from NZ_JAMPKJ010000078.1 coordinate 12,535, forward strand.
CTGCGCCCGTAAATCTGGCACAAGCCCGCAACGTACTCCAAGAAACTGAAACAGCAACAGGTGTGAAACCAGCACTTATATATGTAGTTTTTGTGCCACCATTGCTGAAACCAGAAACAGGGGAAAATAGGAGCAATTCCCAATTGCCAATTCCCAATTCTCAAGCCTCAAATTCTAGCGACCAACTAGAACTGGTAGTAGTCACCGCCAAGGGTGAAATAGTTCGCAAACGAGTAGAAGCGAGTACACGAGGCGCATACGCTACGCGATCGCAAGTTCTCAAAGTTGCTGACGACTTCCGCAACCAAATCTCTAGCCCCAGAAATACTCGGAGTTACCTCGCCCCAGCCCAGCAACTCCATCAATGGCTGATAGCACCAATCAAAGAAGATTTACAAAACCTGGGCATCCAGAATCTTGTATTTATCATGGATACCGGCTTGCGTTCCTTGCCCTTAGCCGCCCTTCACGATGGCGAAAAATTCTTGGTAGAACGCTACAGTGTAGGACTAATGCCAAGTCTCAGCCTCACCGATACCCGAAGCAGCGACATCAAAGAATCGCAAATTTTAGCGATGGGGGCATCGCAATTTACCAATCTGCAACCCTTACCAGCAGTACCAGTAGAATTATCTTTAATTACCCAGTATCTGTGGGAAGGGAAATATTTTCTTAACGAAGCCTTTACCCTGAAAAATCTCAAAGCGCAACGTCAGCAGAACCCCTCTGGAATTATCCACCTTGCCACTCATGCAGAATTTAAGCCTGGTGAACCCAGTAAATCTTATATTCAGTTGTGGGATACTCAGCTGCGACTCAACCAGTTGCGCCAACTAGAGTGGAATAACCCGCCAGTGCAATTATTGGTGCTAAGTGCCTGTCGCACAGCGTTAGGGAATGAACAAGCAGAATTAGGTTTTGCTGGGTTGGCTGTGCAGGCGGGTGTCCAATCGGCGTTGGCAAGTCTGTGGTACGTTTCCGATGAGGCGACGCTGGTACTGATGAGTGAGTTTTACCAGCAGTTGAAGAAAGCCCCCATCAAAGCCGAGGCGTTGCGACAAGCGCAGATAGCAATGTTGCGGGGAGAGGTAGAAATTAAGGGAGGTCAATTGCATACTTCGGCTGGAGATATACCAATGCCTCCCAACTTCGCCAACCAGGGAGATAAAAACTTTACTCATCCCTTTTACTGGGCAGCTTTCACAATGATTGGCAGTCCTTGGTAGGGGCGAAGTATTCGCCCCTACCGCCCGCAAAAATCTTTGTGTCTATTCTATTGTCTATGAGGATGCGATCGCTTTTTTTGCTTTCTTCCCACCTTGATTTTGCCGACGGCGCAGAATTTCTGCTAACGGTAAAATACCCAATATTGCTAACGAACTTGGTTCGGGAACTGCTTGATTTGGATTTCCAGCCACACGGTTGCGGACAGCAACAGCAGTATCTGGGAAATCGCTAAACAAGCCATCAAGGCCAAGTTTAAGGAACCTTTCGTACTCCAGTTCTGGGTTTCCGTTGTATTCTGGAGCCAGGAAAAAGTCCTCATTGCGGAAAGTATAGGCATGAACAAGCAAACCCGCCGCGTGAGCGTCATCAATCAGCGTGGTAGGTTCTTTTAATGGCCTGTCAGCATCGCTGATCACACCATCCCCATTCAGATCGTCAGCTTTACCATCCCCATCGCGATCCACAGTTGCAGAAGGTATAATTAACCCTTTTGAAGGGCCAATCCCTTGTGCATATTCGGCAATACCTGCTAATCCTGTAGAAGTTACCAAGTCGCCATAAGTCCGAGAGTCCCCACTGACAACAAAATCATACGGCTGAGAGCCACTTCCACCAAACAACTGAACTAGAGAGACATCCGTTAAGGTGTTCAGTCGTTGTAGGTTTGCAACTTCAAAAGACTGAATGAAAACCGCATCGTCAGCATCAGTGTACCCGTTAGCCGTGAGGATTTCTACTAAAGGTTCTTCCAGCGATAAACCCACAGAATTAAAGTACGTGGGGTGCTTGGTTTCCGGGTAAATACCAATGGTGCGACCAGTTTCCGCACTTTTGCGCTTGGCTAGGTCAATAACCTCTTGCAGAGTAGGAACTTCGTATAAACCGTCATAAGCTGTACTACGCAGCTGGGGAAGACGCTCTTTGGCGCGGAGAGTTTTGATTTCTGCTAGAGTGAAGTCTTCGGTAAACCAGCCTTCTACTTCTGCCCCATCAATAATTTTAGTGGTGTAACGGTCAGCAAATTCTGGACGACTGGAAACATCGGTGGTTCCAGAAATTTCGTTTTCATGACGAGCAATCAGAACGCCGTCTTTAGTTGAAACTACGTCTGGTTCAATATAGTCAGCCCCCATGTCAATTGCTAACTCATAAGCAGCCAGCGTATGCTCTGGGCGATAGCCACTGGCTCCCCGGTGTCCAATTACAATCGGGGGTGCGCCCGTTAAAGTTGCGGCTGCTGCTTCACCAACAGGTACAAGTGCCAAAGCTGCCGTTGCTAATAATACCAACTTCAAAGAACGAAACATAATTTCAGCTAAGTAAATGAATATGCCTAAGTGAATATACAGGTATGACATTAAGCTTAGAGAGCAATCTAGGTTAATTTAAGTATAAATACGGTTTAAAACTTGCTCCTCGTTCCCCGTTTCGGGGTGGGAACGAGAAACAGATAGGGGGTTTTGCTAGTTACACTAAAATCGAACGGCTATAAGTTTTTGGTGGGGATAGACTCCGTGGAACAGGTGACACAGGCAGTCAAACAACGGGTTCAGGAACTGCGGCAGCTGTTGCAGAATGCCAGCTTAGCTTACTATGTCCTTGATAATCCCATCATGGAGGATGCTGTCTACGATCAGTTGTATCGGGAACTGCAAGACTTAGAAAGCAAGTATCCGGAACTGATAACGTCCGATAGCCCTACCCAGCGCGTGGGAGAACGACCAGCATCACAATTTACATCGGTAAGGCACAATATTCCCCTCTACAGCCTCGAAAATGCCTTCAATATGAAGGAATTTGCTAAATGGCAGGAACGTTGGCAGCGCCACCGTCAAGAATCTCCTCTTGCTCAGGGAGGGTTAGGCGAGATTGAATATGTGTGTGAGCTGAAAATTGACGGTTCTGCTATAGCTTTGACTTATGAAAATGGGATTCTGGTGAGGGGAGCAACTAGGGGTGATGGTGTCGCTGGTGAAGATATTACCCAAAATGTGCGGACGATTCGTTCGATTCCGTTACGGTTGAATCTAGACAATCCTCCTGGTTGCGTTGAGGTGCGCGGTGAGGCATTTTTAGGGTTGGAGGTGTTTAAACAAATCAATCAGGAACGCTCCTCTGCTGGCGAGTCCCTATTCGCCAATCCCCGCAATGCGGCGGCTGGCACTTTGCGGCAGTTAGACTCGCGAATTGTGGCGCAGAGACGGCTGGATTTCTTTGCCTATACTTTGCAAATTCCCGGTAAGGATGATGCTGAGGTTGCTAAAACGCAGTGGGAATCGCTGGAATTGTTGCAAGAGATGGGTTTCCGGGTGAATCCGAATCGGAAACTCTGCCGCTCTTTAGAGGATGTGCAGGCTTATTATGAATACTGGGATACAGAACGGCTGAATTTGCCCTACATGACTGATGGGGTGGTGGTGAAGCTGAATTCGATTCTGCTTCAGAAGCAGCTGGGATTTACTCAGAAGTTTCCCCGCTGGGCTGTGGCGCTGAAATATCCGGCTGAACAAGCTCCGACGCGGGTGGAAAATATTTCCGTGAATGTGGGACGGACGGGGGCGCTGACACCACTGGCGGAGTTGCAGCCTGTGCAATTGGCCGGGACTACCGTACAAAGAGCTACATTACACAATAGCGATTATGTGCGATCGCTTGATATCCGCATTGGCGATACAGTAATTATCCACAAGGCGGGCGAAATCATACCAGAAGTGGTGCGCGTTTTGCAAGAACTTCGCCCATCTGGTACGCAACCTTTCCAAATGCCTACCTGTTGCCCAGTGTGCAATCAGCCAGTAGTAAAACCACAAGATGAGGCGGTGACGCGCTGCGTGAATGCGTCTTGCCCAGCTATCTTAAAAGGGGCGCTGGTTCACTGGGCGAGTCGCAACGCGATGGATATCAACGGGTTGGGCGAAAAGCTGATGCACCAGTTGGTTGATAAAGGTTTGGTGGATTCGGTTGCTGACTTGTACGATTTAACTGTTGACAGGTTGGCATCTTTGGAACGGATGGGCAAAAAGTTAGCCGAGAAGTTGGTGGATGCGATCGCGCACTCAAAAACTCAACCTTGGTCTAGAGTATTATATGGTTTGGGAATCCGTCACGTCGGTAGCGTGAATGCTCAGACTTTAACTCAAAAATTCACCACAGTTGAGCAGCTTTCTTCTGCATCAGCAACCGATATTGAAGCAGTTTACGGCATTGGCCCCGAAATTGCCCAAGCTGTTTATCAGTGGTTCCGAGTTCCAGCGAATCAGGCTTTGATTGACAGACTCAAGGCATCTGGGTTACAACTCGCCAATCAGGAGGCGGGGAAAATGCCCACTCCACAAGAAAATCTGTTTTTACAGGGCAAAATCTTTGTGATTACTGGCACTTTACCCACGCTGAAGCGAGATGAGGCGAAAGCACTCATAGAAAAAGCGGGAGGGAAAGTGACAAATTCTGTCAGCGCCAAAACTGACTACTTACTTGTCGGGGAAGACGCAGGTTCTAAGTTGGAAAAAGCTCAAGAATTGGGAATCACCCAGTTGAGTGAAGCCCAATTGCTAGAAATAGTCGAAGATTAGATGTCATCAGCAAACACACAATGGAAAGAGTAGGGAGCGTGCGCTTTGATTGCGTAACGCTCCTTTTCCTTGAAAGTACCCGGCAGGCTTTAGTCGTCAGGCTTATTTTACCAAAAATCGGATTAATCCTAATGCAACTTCATTCTAGTTCCGGTAGATGGCGCTTAGGACTAGCGTTATCACTTGTGACTGTATTCCTATGGGGAATTCTACCTATTGCTCTGACGGTGACGCTGCAAGCGTTGGATGTTTACACCGTCACTTGGTTTCGCTTTCTGGTATCTTTTGGATTGTTAGCGATTTATTTAGCGGCACGGAAACAATTACCATCAGTAGAAAAACTGAAAACAACGCCTATAGGATTATTAGCGATCGCTATCTTATTTTTAGCAGCTAATTACATCCTTTTTCTACAAGGTTTGCAGCTAACTTCCCCAGCTAATACCCAAGTTCTCATTCAAATGGCTCCCGTGCTTATGGGTTTGGGCGGCTTAGCTTTTTTTAAAGAACGCTATACTTTGCGTCAATGGATAGGTTTAGGCGTACTAACTCTAGGATTCGCGCTGTTCTTTCACGAGCAATTAACTAACTTAATTACAGCGCAGGGCAAATATTTAATCGGCTGTGGCTTAATTGTGCTGGCAGCTATAACTTGGGCTATTTATGCTTTAGCTCAAAAACAGCTTTTGCAAAAATTGCCTTCTTCTAACATTATGCTGCTAATCTATGGCGGCTGTGCAATTTTGTTCACTCCGTTTATCACAGCGCAACCGATTCTTACACTGAATCCCTTACATTTAGGAATGCTACTTTTTTGTGCTTTGAATACTGTTATTGCTTACGGTGCTTTTGCCGAATCTTTAGAACACTGGGAAGCATCGCGAGTAAGTGCCGTTTTAGCTATTACTCCTATTGTAACTTTGATATCTGTGTCCGCTGTGGCGGTTTTTTTACCTAGTTTAATCGCCCCGGAAAAACTCACAATATTGGGGATTTTTGGAGCAATTTCAGTAGTATCTGGCTCGATAGCGATCGCGCTAGGAAAATCGCGTTAATCTTAGAATATCATGCGATTTGATTGTAGTTGTGATTCAGGGGTTCAGATACCCGACTTCTTTAAGAAGTCGGGTATCTAGCTTTCACGAATCATTTTGGACTGCTATATATTGGCTCAAGTAGCAGAGAATAAAACCCTCTTGCATCTCCTAGGGTTTAATTAGACGCCTATTTCGTGCTGCATGGCGATACTCAGCCATCAATTTTTCTCGCTGTTGATATGGATAATACATCATGGCAACTAAGGACAAACTGGTTCCCAGTAGGGATGAAAACAAAAAGAAATTGAAGAAGCCTACACTGAATCCCGTGCCTAAACTCATGCCTAAACCTGTTATCAAAAGTGCGCTAGTAACGGCAATCTTTTCAGTAAATCCTCTCTCCTTATAATTCTTAATGACCGCCCCATTTACAAATCCAATCACTAGACCTGCCAAGGTTCCTAAAGAAGCGATAGCCGCTGGTAAGAACCCAGATGATAACAAAACAACTAACATTGTCAAAGTTGTCAGCCAAGCTGCAATCTTGATGCCTATTACAGTTCTGATTCCAACCGCAGCAAGTAGAGTTCCGGCTAAAAACCAAGCCACAAATACTGCTATTACCCCAACTTCAAAAATTGCTACTGATGGCCAAGAGGTAAATTTGAATAGAACTGCTACCATCCAAGCGATCGCACCTGTCCAAAATCCAGTCATTGCCAGAGCAATTCCTAATAGCAAAACCATTGAAATATAAGGCGGTTTTGGGGTTTCAAACAGCGTTGTGCGGACTGTAATTGTGATAGGGTAAGTTTCCGGTGAAGAATTGGTGCGTAATAAAACCTGACGGCTGTAGGTTTTATCTGCCATCAACTTATTAGTATTTACGGTAATTTGGCAATCAGCATGATTACTCTTAAATACAGTTGGTTCAAAAGAAATCCAAGCATGAGAATTGGAATAGCGCGGATCGCTTTCGTGGGGTGCTACTTCCCAAGTACCTTCAAGCAATGTATCTGGCACAGAGTTATTAACACTAACGGTTTTAGTTAATTTTTCGCCTATTTGTCTTGTTTTAAATTCCACAGCAAGTTGGTTAAATTTAACTTCCGGTAAGCGGCAAACATAAATCGGCTTGAGAGCTTCCAAAGCAGCGGTAGCATTGGGAAAACGGTCTTTTGCTTTGGGTTCGACCATTTTTGAGAGCCAGTCAACAAAGCGCAGACTCAGCTTGGGAAGCAGCAGCTTGAAATTAAGCCGCCCATCTTCATCAAATAAGGTGTCAATTTCCGTTGATTTTGTCCCAGTTAGCAAGCAAATGAGTGTTGCGCCTAAACCATATAAATCTGTCGCTTCGTTTAGCTGGCGATTGTATATCTGTTCGGGTGCCATGAACCCAAATGTCCCGGCGGCGACGCTGCTCATTGCCATTTCCCCACTGCCAATTCGAGCTAAGCCAAAATCCACCAGATAAACATTCATTTGCTCGTCCACAAGGATATTTTCAGGTTTAATATCCCGGTGAATTACAGATGGAATCCGATTTTGTAAATAAATAAGAATTTCTAGGACAGAAACAGCAATTTTCTGGATATCATCCGGGTCAAAACTGCGCGGAGCTGATAAAGGCAGGGCATCTTTATACTCTTGCACCATGCAGAAACCAGACGGGGTTTCAAAAGAATCGAGATAACGGGGAATTCCCGGATGATCGAGTCCTCGCAAGACTTGAATCTCGCGCTCATAAGCTTTAAAACCCGACCATTCAGACCCAACTTGGGCAAATAGAAATCGCTTCAGGATGACTGGCTGCTCTGTGACGTTATCCTTTGCCAGATAAGTGATGCGACCCCCGGCGCGATTGCGCCCAAGTTCTCGAATGGTCTGATAGCGGGGACGGCGACTTAAAGTGTGTGAGGAGTTGCTCATGACGGCAAACAATGCAGGTAGATGGCGTCTATTCTAGGCGATCGCTTTCCTTTCGTTTTTTCCCTTCGCGCCCTATAAAAAAGATAGGGCAACGCTTACGTAAATGCCTCTTCGTGGTTAAACCTCCACCAACGCTAACTCCTCCTCTTCAACCTCCTGCCAAGTAGAATTAGCCAATTTTTCAATCGCCCGATCGATTGTCTCCAAACCCTGCTGAAGATTTTCTATCACGCTAAGATGTCCGCGCAACTCAGCAGCACCAGCAAAACCCTTGGCATACCAAGTCATATGCTTCCTAGCTTGTCTGATCCCGCGATCGCCTTTATATTCATACAAAGCTTGCAGATGTTCTTTGGCACATTCCAGCCGTTGTATCGGCGTTGGTGCCGTCTTTTCTAAGCCAGTTTTCAAAAAATAGTCAATTTCTCCCACCAAAAAGGGATAACCCAGAGTTCCCCGCGAACACATCACCCCATCCGCGCCGGTCTGTTCCAAACACTTCACCGCCGCCTCCACGGAAAACATATCGCCATTAGCAATCACTGGAATCGACAAAATTTCCTTGACTTTACCAATCCACTCCCACTTGGCAGGGCCAGTGTAACCTTGGGAACGGGTGCGACCGTGTACCGTAATCATTTGCGCCCCCGCATCTTCCATGCGCTTGGCAAAGTCCAGAATATTAATTTCCTTATCTGTCCAACCGATGCGCGTTTTCACCGTCACCGGTACATTCACCGCCTTTACGACTGCCCGGACAATTGCCTCAGCGACTTCTGGCTGTCGCAACAAAGAAGAACCGCCACCATTTTTAGTAATTTTATTAACTGGACAACCCATATTAATATCAACTGTATCCGCCCCTTCTTTCACAGCCATTACAGCTGCTTCCGCCAAGAAATCTGGGCGACAATCAAACAACTGAATACTAATTGGTCGTTCGTTAGGATCTACTTCCATAATTTTAGGAAGTTCTTTCACATAATGCAGCCCTGTGGCATTTACCATCTCGGTGTACATCATCGAGTCTGGCGCATAACGACGCACCAAACGCCGAAACACCAGATCAGTCACTCCAGAGAGAGGCGACTGTAAGACGCGGCTTTTTACTTCAAAAGAGCCAATTTTGAGAGGAGTGGAGAGTCGGGATTGCAGGCTAGGAGATAGGGAAATCATAAACCTTATCAGGCAAACGAGGCTTTTTTATGGTAGCCGTTTCTCAACACCTCTCACGTCCTCTGTTCCCTTCGGCTTATGCAGCATCTTTGCAGTTAAACCCCTCCAAGACGGCAAATACAACAGATTTATTACGGGTTGCACCCCTACCGACAGCCAAAGATTTCCTTAGAGTAGACACAGTGATAGCAATCAGCAGCAGATAGGTGGATGAAGGAAGGAAAATGGCTTCGCAAGTTTAACCGTCCCAAACTAGGTTCGGAAAACCCCCCTTCATCGAGTAGCAACTCGCGCTCAGTATATATAACAGTACGCACTCGGCGATCAGACTAAACGTTTGCTGGTTCAACTTGTACTTTTGTATTCCCAGTTTTGCAGTTTTGTAGTTATAGGAACCGAGAGAAACCCTTATGCCGAAAGTTGTTGGAATTGACTTAGGTACGACAAACTCCTGCGTAGCAGTAATGGAAGGTGGTAAACCCACGGTAATTGCTAACGCAGAAGGTTTTCGCACCACACCATCGGTAGTAGCATTTGCCAAAAATGGCGATCGCTTAGTCGGACAAATCGCCAAACGCCAATCGGTGATGAACCCCGAAAACACCTTCTACTCGGTGAAGCGCTTCATGGGGCGTAAATTTGAAGAAATTACCCACGAAGCCACCGAAGTTTCTTACAAAGTGCTGCGCGACAGCAACGGTAACGTTAAGTTAGACTGTCCCGCACAAAGTAAGCAGTTTGCACCAGAAGAAATTTCTGCTCAAGTGCTTCGCAAACTGGTAGATGATGCCAGCAAGTACCTGGGAGAAACCGTTACCCAAGCTGTAATCACTGTACCCGCCTACTTCAACGACTCCCAGCGCCAAGCCACCAAAGATGCTGGTAAGATTGCCGGGATTGAAGTAATGCGGATTATCAACGAGCCTACCGCCGCTTCTTTGGCTTACGGTTTTGATAAAAAGAGCAACGAAACCATTCTGGTATTTGACCTTGGTGGCGGTACCTTTGACGTGTCCATCCTAGAAGTTGGCGATGGCGTATTTGAAGTGTTAGCAACCTCTGGTGACACTCACCTGGGCGGTGACGACTTCGACAAGAAAATCGTTGACTTCTTAGCTGAAGAATTCAGGAAAGCCGAAGGTATTGACCTCCGCAAGGACCGTCAAGCCCTCCAGCGCCTCACTGAAGCTGCTGAAAAAGCCAAAATTGAACTTTCAAGCGTCACCCAAGCAGAAATCAACCTGCCCTTCATCACTGCGACCCAGGATGGCCCGAAGCACCTGGATATGACGCTGACTCGCGCTCAGTTTGAAGGACTCTGCTCCGACTTGATCGATCGCTGCGGCGTTCCGGTACAGAATGCTCTGCGTGATGCCAAGTTAGATAAAGCTGCGATCAATGAAGTTGTGTTGGTTGGTGGTTCCACCCGGATTCCCGCAGTACAAGAATTGGTGAAGCGGATTTTGGGCAAAGACCCGAACCAAAGCGTTAACCCGGATGAAGTGGTAGCCGTAGGTGCTGCAATTCAAGCTGGTGTGCTTTCGGGTGAAGTAACCAACATCTTGCTGCTTGACGTTTCCCCCCTATCTTTGGGTGTGGAAACCCTTGGCGGTGTGATGACCAAGATTATCCCCCGCAACACCACGATTCCCACCAAAAAGTCTGAAGTGTTCTCTACTGCTGTAGATAATCAGACCAACGTGGAAATCAAGATTCTGCAAGGCGAACGGGAGATGGCGGCGAACAACAAGGAGTTGGGTATCTTCCGTCTAGATGGTATTCCTTTGGCTCCTCGTGGAATGCCACAAATTGAAGTTACCTTCGATATCGATGCCAACGGTATCCTGAATGTAACTGCTAAGGATCGCGGTACTGGCAAAGAGCAATCGATTAGTATCAGTGGTGCTTCGACTCTGCCACAAAACGAAGTTGAGCGGATGGTTAAGGAAGCCGAACAAAATGCGGCAACTGACCGGGAGCGTCGTGAGAAGATTGACCGTAAGAACCAAGCTGACTCCCTCGTTTACCAAGCTGAGAAGCAAATGGCTGACTTGGGTGACAAGGTTCCCGCTGCTGACAAGACTAAGGTAGATGGATTGGTCAAAGATTTGCGCGAAGCGATCGCTCAGGAAGACGACGACCGCATCAAGTCCCTCACCACTGACTTGCAACAAACTCTCTACACCATCGGTAGCAACATATATCAGCAAGCTGGCGGCGCAACCCCAGGCGATGGCACTGGCGATCCCACTGGCGGCGGTTCCACTCAGTCTTCAGGTAGTTCACCAGATGATGTGATTGACGCTGATTTCACTGAATCCAAATAATTAGCTGTAAGGGTGGGGTTTCCCCACCCTTACTAAAAAACAAAGGTTGATGAGCGCTTAAAAGCACTTCATCAATCTTTTTTTTTACGCAAAAGAACGCAGAGTTAAAACTTCCTCTGCGTTCCTGTGCATACCTTTGCGTTTAAAAGTGCTTTAGCTGCAAGGCCAAAGCTAAGTTTCATCTAAGTGTTCTGCGACAGACCGATATAAATCTAGAACATGATTATCTTGAAGACGATAAAAAACCTTACGCCCTTGCTTGCGGTAACTTACCAGTCGCATTGCTCGTAAAGTTCGCAATTGATGAGAAACAGCTGATTCGCTCATGTCCAGTGCAGCTGCCACGTCGCAAACACAAAGTTCTTTAACTGCCAAAACGGAAACAATCCGTAGACGATTAGCATCCCCCAAAAGGCTGAAAAATCCAGCCATGCGCTGGGATTTTTCTGTATTGAGAATTTGACCTTGGAGTTGGTTGATTTCATTAATCTCAACCGAGTGTGGCGGATTACAATTGAGATTCTCTGTTTGCTGAATCAAATGGGTTACAGCGCCATCAGCTGAAAGTTGCACTGACATTTTGCTTTTATATAAGTCCCAGGAAGGGCTTGATAATTCTATGCTAACTGATTCTGATCAAGGAGTTTTTTGAATGTGTTAATTCAGCTTTATTCTCATTGGCTCGGTGTCGCCAGTGGCACTGACCTGCTGACCCTGCTACAATTTCCCTTCATGCAGCGTGCGATCGCGGGTAGCGTCCTGATGGGGCTACTAGGTGGCTTGCTTGGTAGCTTCGTTACCCTACGCCAATTGTCTTTTTTCAGTCACGCCGTCGGTCATGCTGCTTTAGTCGGTTTAGTCATGGGAGTTTTATTGCAGCTAGATCCCACCTGGATGCTGCTACCCTTCACAGTGATTTTTGGTTTAGCCGTACTTTACCTTATCGACCAAACCAATCTCGCCAGCGACAACATCCTCAGCATTGTTCTCTCAGGTGCTTTGGCAATCGGTGTCATCCTCAGCAGCTTAATCCCCGGCTACCGAGGGAACCTGATGAGCGCTCTATTTGGCGATATTCTGGCAATTAATAATAACGATTTGCTACTTGTCCTACTGCTGTTGCTGGGTTCAGCCGTATTTTTACTGTCAACCTTGCGTCAGCAAATTTTGTTGACGCTTAACCCAGCCGTAGCAAAAGTTCAAGGTATCCCCATCCAGCAGTACCGCTACTTATTCGTGGTACTGCTTTCCCTTGCCGTTGCTGTTTCCATCAAAGCTGTAGGCATTCTACTGGTAAATGCCTTTCTGGTGATCCCTGCCTCCACTGCCAAATTGCTGAGTCACCAATTTATCTACTTTCTATCTTTCTCCGTCTTGTTAGGTGCCTTAAGTAGTGTTGCTGGAATGACGGTTTCCGGTTTTTTCAACTTTGCCTCTGGGCCTAGCATCGTTCTAGTCCAATTTTTGCTATTTCTTACAGTTTTGGGCTGGGCTAAGTTGACAACAAAACCGAAAACTGAGTCATAAGCAAAGAAATTAATAACTCTTAACTACCCAAGGCACCCAGCATTCTCTTAGCCGCAGGTACAACCGTCATGGCTACAGCCGTTTCCAGATTCATGACCGTTAGCACAAGCTTCGCCGCAGTAGTATTTACCGTCTTTTTGCACCGCATCGCTGAGGGAAACGACGCACAGGCAAGATTCACAGGCACATTTCATTGAGGTGACAGTAGTCATGGCTCTCTCCTAATCAGTAGTTAAATTTACTATAACATATGAACATATATTCAGATATTATTCGTGCAAAAATGGCGAAAAGCACGCCCTGAGTCGGGATATTGCCAAGAACTGAAAATAAATTACCTAATCTGCCCTTAGCTACTTGCAAAATTCTAGTTAGACTTGCTATATTAGTTAAGCGCCAAAAACGAAAGCAAGTTGCCGGGATAGCTCAGTTGGTAGAGCAGAGGACTGAAAATCCTCGTGTCCGGAGTTCAAATCTCCGTCCTGGCATTAACAGTTAATCATAAAACCCTTACGTCGTAAGGGTTTTATTGTTTTTAGGTTAACTACATTCAAGCAAGCATTTTGAGAATGGTTTTGTCAGTTTGACGTGCAGTTGACGTGCAGTTGTCGTGCAATGTTTATAATTCCGGTACGTCTTGGGTAGTAGTATAGAAGTAGTAGTGATAAATCCACTTTCACCCCCTACCGTACAAGGCTTTGAGCATTGAATATCACTACATATTTACCACTACCCTATGGCTTAAGGGTATAAGCTTCTACCATAGCTAACTACCCTAATCAATATCTGTATTTATACTCATACTTGTCGAGTGCTAATCATATATAAATGCGATCGCCCTATAACTACAAACACATAATTACTGCATATAGATAGCAGATGTATTTTCAAATTTCTGTTATGTAAAGACACACACAACTGATGTATCTATCGATTATTCAAGCTTTCAGAGGTATGATGCTGAAAAAACTATGTAAATTATATATACATTTATGTATCAAATAGCGTATTAATACTGAAAAAAAATGTATGAATATATCAACTTTATTCAATACATTATTCAATAATAATTGAGAATATAAAAGCACTTTTTTATTAAATAGACTACAAAAAATAAACAAAAGAGAATCCTTATCAATTAACTAACTATAGAACTTAAGTAAAAGTTTAACTATAACTTTTTTAAAGGCTAATTAGTTTTATATCTAGCTGCTAAGTATTGAGCTACATCTAATTCAAAACCAGTTAACTCTTTAGTAGTAAAAACTTCCATCATAAAACTTTGTATACCATTTATAAGTCAGGACTCTTATAACCTTAAGAATGTCTGAACAATTCTATTAAATATCTATTGATAGGCATTATAGATATTTAAGCATAAACCGAGATAAAGCAACTATAAAGTTATTGGAGGCATTAAATATCTTTGATTGGAGATGTAAAGATTAGCCGAATGATAAGAAAGATAGTGGGATTTTAATTGTGTCATTCATAACCATCCTTTTTCTTCAATTAGGGCATAATAAATTACAGCTTTTCTCAGCCAGTAAGTTTGACCGTCTGTACCCCGGCTTCCTTTCTTAGTGTGCTTTCCAAGAGCCTCTTTTACCTTTAAAGGCAAGCTTATATGATAGGTATTTTCTTCTTTACAAGTTTCAGAAGAATAATCAGTAAGGTATGACTCGAAGCGTCTATATTTAGCCTCTCTAACTTGTCCATCTTCTTCAATCTTATTTTCAATGCGATTAAGTTTCTTTTGCAAAAACCTTATTTCTCTATTTAATCTATTTAACTTTTGAGATAACTCATTATTTACATCATTTAATGAATCTAATTTTTTAGAACATTCATCTTCTATTTCCACTGCTAAGTCTCTGAATACCTTTAACAATCGGTCTATCCATTGTTCCTTTAAGGCATACTCTGAGGCAATTAACTCTCTTTCTTGCCTAAGAAGTTTTAGTTCTTTCCAAACTTCTACACTCCAATAAATTTTACTTTCTTGTTCTTCTCTAAGTCCTTCGGGAGAAAGAGAATAGATGCTTAAATCCCAATTACAAACAGGACAGAGCTTAACCTGACTGCCTGACAGAAGTAGGTGAAAGCCAATAGCCGCGGGGAATTTGTGAAAAAGGGTAGAGGGACATGAGAGGCTAGAGTTACCACACAACAGCCATCTATTCATGACAA
>NZ_JAMPKJ010000079.1 GCF_039962115.1 Funiculus sociatus GB2-C1
CAAATTGTCTGCCACAATCTCGACATTTAAAATTTTGTTTACCAGTGTGAGTATGACCATTTTTTACAACGTATTGAGAGTCGCACTTGGGGCATTGCATAAGCTAAAAATTAAGGTAGGTTGAATAATTAAAATTATAGTTCATTAGCATTACTATGCAGGACTACCAGAAATTCAATCAATAGGGGGTATCTGACGCGATTACTTACTTTCTCCTCTATTTGCAATCTCAATCTCTCCGATATAGCGAGTAGGCTATTGCCGCCCGCCTCATATTGCCTAAGCGACCGAGATAATGACGGAGTATGAAAGAGCGATCGCTTATTCGTAAGTCAAACTCCACGAATTCGAGCGATTACATCCCATCATTCTCCTAGAGGAGATCGCATCTACCCTCCAGCAACAGCGATCGCTGTTGCCAACTGCGCTCAATTGAGGCAATAACACCGAGCGGTATTTCTGAGCCACTTTCAAGTAAATCATTAGAAAGACTCTTCTACAGCTCAAAGCTTCTGAGGTTCTCTCGCAAGCGTTGATGGATGCGATCGCTCCAAAACGGGACAAGAGGCGACCCCCGATCAATCGTTTGCATCGCCAAACCCCTGTCAAAATCCACCAACCCCCGCAGTTTGCCTCTCCCTTTACAGGAGAGATGGAGTCAGAATTTTAGAGTCTTACGAAAATAGCCTTTAAAAGCGACTTCAGGAAACTGTTACAGCGATCGCTGTTTCAACATTTGTCTCAACGACATTAATCTGTCACCGACGACAAATAATTAGTCACTGTACAACAAAAATCAATGGGCGGTACTGGATTTGAACCAGTGGCCACCTGCTTGTAAGGCAGGCGCTCTACCGCTGAGCTAACCGCCCAATTTCACACAATAAAATCAATAATAGCAGATGTTCTCTGAAAAGTGTATAGTTTGCAAAAAGAAGAAATTTACACCTGATGCCTTCTGGTGCAACGCACGATCGCATAACTCTATGGTGCTTGCCAATGGTGGCGGGTGCGACGATGGGGTTGACTCGCAGTAGCGATCTGACTTTAATCGTTTCGGGGGGATTTTTATTCAGCGGGCTGATGTTTAGCCCAGACTTGGATCTCAACTCCCGTCCTTATAAGCGTTGGGGCTGGTTGCGATGGATCTGGATACCTTACCAAAAAAGTCTGCGCCATCGCTCTGTTTTTTCGCATGGGCTAATTATTGGGACGACGTTGCGATCGCTTTATCTATTATTCTGGCTTTTGCTGTTCTTGTTACTGATAAAGGTTCTTGTGCAGTTAGTCTGGGGCGGGGAGTGGAATTGGCAGGTGGTGGCAGATGTGGTTTTGCAATTGTCTCAATACCCTTCTGAATGGATGGCACTTTTTGCAGGTTTAGAATTGGGTGCAATGAGTCACTCGTTCAGCGATTGGGGTGGTTCTGCTTATAAGCGGTTGCAAAAGGGTGGTGTGGGTGCTTTGATGCCTAAGCGAGTTAAGCGTAAGCGAGGAGGTAAGAAAGGAACCGCAAAGACGCAAAGGACAAGGAAGGTAAGATAGAAAAGAGTTAATAGCCATTAGCCATTAGCCGATATTTATGTCTAATTCTTCTGAATCTGCATTGTCCGCACTGCAACAGTTGATGGAGGTAGTTGCAAGGTTGCGATCGCCTCAAGGTGGTTGTCCGTGGGATTTGGCACAAACTCCCGAAACGCTGACTCCTTATGTGATTGAGGAAGCTTATGAGGTGGTGGATGCAATTCGTAGTGGTGAGAAGGATGCGATCGCAGAAGAACTGGGAGATTTACTTTTACAGGTGGTACTGCAAGCTCAAATTGCTAGCGAATTCGGTCAATTTAGCTTAACTGAGGTGGCTGCTGGTATCACCGAAAAGTTGATTCGCCGTCATCCTCATGTGTTTGGAGATGTTGAAGTCAAAAGTGTGGAGGAAGTTCACGAGAATTGGCAGCAAATCAAGGCAGCTGAAAAAGGCGAAACCGCTGAACAAACCACGTTACTGACTCACAAACTGGATCGCTATTCTCGCACACTCCCGCCGCTGATGGCTGCGATGAAGATATCCCAAAAAGCGGCGGCGGCTGGGTTTGAATGGGAGAATGTGGAAGGGGTTTGGGCGAAGTTCAGAGAAGAGTTGGCAGAATTTGAAGAAGCATTGCAACAGGAAGATAAAGCTCATCAGCAGGCGGAACTCGGAGATTTACTTTTTACTGTAATTAATCTCGCCCGTTGGTATAAATTAGACCCGTCAGAAGCTTTACAGGGGACAAATAAGCGATTTATCGGGCGGCTGAAAAAAATGGAGGCGATCGCAGACCGTCCTCTCTCAGATTACACTTTGGATGAGTTAGAAAATCTTTGGCAACAAGCAAAAGCTGACCTAGCTAAGCAAAACCAAGAGAGTTTTTAATGTTGATATATTAATTTAAGACTTATAACTTTTAAGCTGCTACTTGTGAGTTCTTAACGAGGATGCGATACAATTCATCTTCAAGCCAGCACTCATCTTCTTCTGTCAACACTAGCCTTGCTTGTCGCCAGATACCAGCTAACTCTGAGTCTGTGTACTGCGAAATCAGTTCATTTGATAGCTCTTCCAAAGCTATTGCATTTTTAGCGATCGCTACTGATGCCAGTCTCCAGACTAACCATTCTTTCTCTGATACCGCACTCATTTTCTTTAACCACTTCCTGATTGTATCTCCTAACTTAAGGGTGATTCGATTCTCAGGTCTTCAGTAATAATGCTGAATCTGTGTATCTTCATATACTCTTTAAATTAAAGCCATACTTGGATAAATTTGCGATGAAATTTTTTGTAAAAAAGTGGCTTTTCTGGTTCTATTCGCTACCAAAACAAAGGGGCAATGAGCGCTCCTCGCCCCTTTCCTAGGCTTAAAGGTGTGGAAGTGTGAAAAGTTGAAAGATTTAGAACAGTGACGGGAATACAAAACCTAAAGCGATCGCTTCCTCTAACCGATCTGTGCGTTGATATGCTTTAATCAGTCCCATCTGCGCCTGCAAATAGTTTTTCGAGCTAGTAGCGGCACAATCGCAAAAAGCTTCTCAGGATTGCACCGCCTCTGGAAAGCGTTTTTGTTTCAGCGCTGTTTGTCCGGCGTTGAGTAGTTCGCTTTGATTTGCTGCTTTCGGTTCTGGGGATGCAGGGGACATTACTTTCAGCGCTTGCTGCCCTTAACGTGTTTCGCGTTGTCGTAACCAACCAAGTTATGCACCATCGGGGAGGTCGCCATACTTTGACTATCGACAATCGCTTCCGAGGGACTGCTGGGACGACCATTGTCCGCTCTGACCCAAAGAGAATAAACGGTCATGCATCGCTTTTCCGAAACATTCTATAGAACGTCTCTACTTGCCACAACCTATAAAGGAATTGCTCTTATCTCGTACCAATTAACTCCAATCTTCTGTATCTTGTCGCTTAGCGCGACTTTTATAAGCAAGACCGCGAGAGTGAATTTGACGGGTTTTTTCATAGAGTTCTTCTTCGGTCAAGTTCCACGCTTGAAGAACTTTATTCAGGTCTTGTTGGATATCTCTTGCGCCGGGAAAGCGGTAATAGCGAATGCGTAGCCTGGCAAGTTCTGCCAGGTTATAATCATTAATTTCCCCGTTTAAGAGGTTGTTAACAAGTGCGCGATCGCGACTGTACAGAGGATGCTGTTGGTCTTTTTCGTTACTCATAGGGAAAAAGGTAATTTTTTTTCCATTAGCTATTCTTAAATCTCAACTTCATCTCCTACCTGTAAAATTTTACCCGCTTCCGATTCTGGTATCTGCGTATTTAAGCTCAACCGAAAAAAGTGATTGAAGCGAGATAAATTTACGCCATCAGGCAAAGTTTCTTGGCGCTGACTCACGAAAATTTTTTGAAAGCTAGGATAAACTTCTCCCGTAAAGGTGTCTCGTGTTGGCACCACACAACGCTGACAGGGATTCACCCCCATCATCTGCACATCTTTGACTTGAAACTGCATTCCTATACCAACTTCTGCAAACAGTCGATCCTCCCAAAATTGGGGAACGCCGCCAATTTCCAGATTAGCTCGAATGCGGCGACGCATCTCCTCTACAGGGGAAATCGCACCTTTTTCTAGCTCGGGAAACCAGGAAGCAACTGTTTCCAAGGTTGCAGTGCTAATTACCGTTGGGCCAGAAGCATCAGTATCATCTGGAAAGCCTAAAAGAGAGTTTTGCAGCAATTTTACCTTGAAGCCGAAATACTCGCTCAACCAAGCTTCTAGTTCAGCACGTTCTCGTTCGAGGTGAAAAACTCCTCCCAGCTTGGTTCCCTGGACTTCTAAGCAGACGCGATTAATCGTGTCGCTACTAGCGTCAATATCAAATGATGTCCGTAGTAAATGAACTTTCGGGTTCCGCTTGCCATTGACAAACTTACCATGTTGGTCAACAATGGCAAACTCTCGGTCATGCTGTAATGCACCACTTTTGAGAACGGTTGCCTTAGTAACAGCAACACCGTCCAGCGATTTAATGGGATAAATCAGAATCCGGGTGAGGTAAGGCATGGGAGAATTAAGAGTTGTAGAGATGCGATGTATCGCGTCTTGAGTTATGAGTTAGAAATTCCTAACTTTGGACATGATACAGGACTTTAACGAAAGCAAACCAAATACAAAAGAAGGTAGAGAAACGATGGGTTCTCTACCTTCTTTTTAGTTTTTAGCCAGTGTGAAAGCTATGAATCTTGAATTAATAACTCAAGAGCTTTTATTCTGCGGCTTGGGGTAACAGCTCTCGCTTTTCTCCTTGCAGCACTTTCACTTCCTTGGTGGTTTCATCGACATCGACAATCGCCGTGTCGCCATCCGAAATCCGACCGCTCAAGATTTCTTCGGCTAAGCTGTCCTCCAAGAGGCGCATGATAGCTCGGCGTAGTGGACGCGCACCGTAGCTGGGATTATACCCCTCCTCCACAAGGCGATCCTTGAAGCGTTCGGTAACTTCCAAGATGATTCCCTGCTCCGCAAGTCGTCCCACCACCTCTTTGAGCATGATGTCGGAGATTTCCTTCACCTCGTCCTTCGTCAATTGGCGGAAGACGATGATCTCGTCGAGACGGTTCAGGAACTCTGGACGGAAGTATTGCTTCAGTTCCTCGTTCACCAGTGACCGAATGCGGGTGTATTGTGCCTCTGCTTCGTTTTCTTGAGTATCGAAGAAGCCTAAGCCTGTGCCACCTTTTTCTATCACCTTAGAACCGATGTTGGAGGTAAGAATCAGCAAGGTGTTCTTGAAGTCCACTGTGCGTCCCTTGGCATCAGTCAGGCGACCGTCTTCCAAGATTTGCAGCAGCATATTGAAGACATCTGGGTGTGCTTTCTCGATTTCGTCGAATAGCACCACGGTATATGGACGACGGCGCACTGCTTCGGTGAGCTGTCCGCCTTCGTTGTAACCGACATACCCTGGAGGCGAACCAATCAGTTTAGAAACTGTGTGTCGCTCCATGTATTCCGACATATCCAGGCGAATCATCGCTTCTTCTGATCCGAAGAAGTATGCTGCCAAAGATTTCGCTAATTCTGTCTTACCTACTCCGGTGGGGCCAGAGAAGACAAAGCTGGCAATCGGTCGGTTGGGATTCTTCAGTCCTACCCGTGCGCGACGAATGGCGCGAGATACCGCTTTGACAGCCTCTTCTTGACCGATGAGGCGGTTGTGTAGGGTATCTTCCATGTGCAGCAGTTTCTCGGATTCAGATTCTGTGAGTTTGTTCACAGGTACTCCTGTCCAAGAAGCTACAATTTGGGCGATGTCTTCTTCGGTGACGACGGGTGAGGCACTGTCATCGCGGGTGGTAGACTCGGTTTTCTTAGCATTAGCGATCGCGCGGATTTCTGCTTTAATTTCCATTTCGCGATCGCGTAGTTCCCCGGCTCGGTCGAAGTCCTGACTCCGCACTGCGTCGTCTTTGTCTTTGAGAACTTGACGCAGTTCTTTGTCCAGTTCCTTCGCGGCTGGCGGAAGCTGCGAGTTAATCAGGCGCACTCGCGAACCCGCTTCATCAATTAGGTCAATTGCTTTGTCTGGCAAGTAACGGTCTGAGATGTAACGGTCTGAAAGCTTAGCAGCAGCTTCAACCGCCTCATCAGAGATTTTCAGTTTGTGGTGTTGCTCGTAACGTTCGCGCAAACCATACAAAATTTCAATTGTTTCGGTAACTGTCGGCTCTCCTACCATTACTGGTTGGAATCTCCGCTCTAAGGCTGCATCCCGCTCAATGTGCTTGCGGTATTCATCCAGCGTCGTTGCGCCGATGCACTGCAATTCACCTCTTGCCAAGGCGGGTTTCAGAATGTTTGCTGCGTCGATGGCACCTTCTGCTGCACCCGCACCAATCAAGGTATGTACCTCGTCAATCACGAGAATTACATTCCCCGCCGAGCGGATTTCATCCATGATTTTCTTTAAGCGTTCTTCAAATTCACCCCGGTATTTGGTGCCTGCTACCAGCAAACCAATATCCAAAGTGACGACGCGCTTATCTTCCAGAATATCTGGGATATCGTTGTTGGCGATTCGTGATGCCAAACCTTCTGCGATCGCAGTTTTTCCGACTCCTGGTTCCCCAATCAATACTGGGTTATTCTTCGTTCTGCGTCCCAGAATCTGAATTACCCGTTCAATTTCCTTTGCCCGACCAACTACTGGATCAAGCTTGCCCTCAGATGCCATTTGAGTTAGATTGGAGCCAAACTCATCTAAGGTTGGTGTCTTCGTGCGTCCGCCTGAAGTTGGTGCGCCGACTTCTGCCGTCTCTCCCAACATTCTAATTACTTGCGTCCGCACCTTCGAGAGGTCTACGCCTAAGTTTTCCAAAACTCTCGCCGCCACCCCTTCACCTTCCCGGATTAGACCCAGAAGCAGGTGTTCCGTTCCAATGTAGTTATGCCCTAGCTGACGAGCTTCTTCTAAAGATAACTCTAAAACGCGCTTGGCTCTGGGGGTGAACGGAATTTCTACCGCCACAAAGCCGGAACCGCGACCGATGATTTTTTCCACCTCTATTCTGGCATCTTTGAGGTTTACCCCCATTGATTTCAGGACTTTGGCGGCTACACCAGTACCTTCTCCAATTAGACCCAGGAGGATCTGCTCCGTACCCACGAAGTTATGTCCCAGGCGACGTGCTTCTTCCTGGGCCAACATGATTACTTTAATGGCTTTTTCTGTGAAGCGTTCAAACATGGCGGCTTGTTATTTCCCTGCTGCGTGCCTGTAACGTGATTCTAACATAGGGTTTTTGTGAGGCTGTTACCTTACAGATAATCAACGATCTCACAATTTATTTATTACAGTTTCCCTATCTAATTAGTTGGGATTAGCGAAGTCTACTATCTAAGGTTAGAAACTTTAAATTTTTTAACCTTTAGGAGTAGGTTAAAATACTGAAAATTTAAAGCCAGATGCGGCGAGGCGATCGGAGGCGGTAAAGTACCAATCGCTTAAAGTCTGTTTAAATTCTGGTTTCTGAAGACCGCCGCGCCATAAAATTAGCGCATCTTCACCAGTATCTTTGTAATAATGTCGCCGTCTGCCCACTTCCTCAAAGCCAAACTTCTCGTAAAGAGAACGTGCTGCTTGATTAGAAGTTCTCACTTCTAGCGTCGCCCATTCTAGCCCTCGTTCCCAAGCACTTTTGAGTAAAGCGTAAAGCATCGCCTGACCCAATCCCAAACCCCGGTACTCTGGATGAACCGCCAAAATTGTGATGTGCGCCTCCTCTAAAATTGCCCAGAGGCAACACAATCCTACTATAGTTTCCACGTTGTCAGGTGGGAAGGTGGGGTTGTTGGAAGCTGACAACTGACAACTAGACAATTCTTGCGCGATCGCTGATGATTGACCCCTGACCATTATCAGCAAGTCACTATTAGGACTTTCTAGCTCTCGCTTGTAACCATCTAGAGTCCACAGTTCCCCAAAACAAAGTTTATCTAACTCCACTACCGCACTTAGCTGCTCTGCTGTTAGCGGCTTAAGTTCTAAAAAATTCACAGTTAACAATTGTACACTAAAAAACAAGACGCACTCGATGCCTGTTAAGCAAGGACAAATATCAGATCATGTTATTGACACCAAATGTCGGGGTTCAAAATTCTGGACGTAAGTATCTACCGACTCCGACAGAAACTCAGGAAACTCCCTCGCCAAATCAGGAACTTTTGCCCCTGACATCTAAAGTCAACAGTCAGGATTGTCTGGAAATTGGCGGATGTGATGTAACGACACTTGTCCAGCAATTTGGTTCGCCACTTTATATTTTGGACGAAGAAACGCTGCGAACAGCTTGTCGTCAGTATCGGGATGGTTTTAAGCGTCATTATGCCGGGTCTTCGCAGGTGCTGTATGCTTCTAAAGCATGGAGTTGCCTAGCTGTTTGCGCGATCGCTCGTTCGGAAGGCTTGGGAATTGATGTAGTATCCGGGTGCGAACTCTACACCGCCCTAAAAGCTGGTGTCAGTCCCGACAAAATTTATTTCCACGGTAACAATAAATCGGTGGAAGAACTGACTCTGGCTGTAGAATCTCGCTGCACCATTGTCGTAGACAACTGGCTAGAATTGAAAACTCTGGCCGGACTGAGAACCAAGCCAGAATCTTCTCCCCAGTCCCCAGCCCCGATCCGCATCATGCTGCGGTTTACTCCTGGGATCGAGTGTCACACTCACGAATATATTCGCACCGGACACCTAGATAGTAAATTTGGCTTCGATCCTAATCAACTAGAAGAAGTATTTGCTTTTATCACTCAGCAGCCAAACCTAAACTGTATAGGGTTACACGCTCACATCGGTTCACAAATCTTTGAACTCCAACCCCATGAAGATTTAGCTGGTGTCATCGTGCAGTGGTTTGGGAAAGCTGCCAAGTTAGGTTTGCCAGTCACCGAGTTAAACATCGGCGGGGGCTTAGGAATTCGTTACACCGAATCCGACGATCCCCCCAGTATTGAGGACTGGGTAAAAACCGTTAGCGATGGGATTACCCAAGCGTGCCAAGCTCAACAAATACCTTTACCTAAGTTACTGTGTGAACCAGGGCGATCGCTAATTGGTTCCGCCTGCGTCACAGCTTACACCGTAGGTTCCACAAAAGTGGTTCCAGACATCCGCACCTACGTCTCCGTTGATGGCGGTATGTCTGACAATCCGCGTCCCATCACCTACCAATCAATTTATCGCACGGTAGTTGCCAACCGGATGTCAGAACCCATTACCCAAACAGTCACCCTTGCTGGTAAACACTGCGAATCCGGAGACATTCTCATTAAAGAAGCGGCTCTACCTAAAACTGAGCCTGGAGATATCTTGGTAGTCATGGATACAGGTGCCTACAATTACAGCATGGCATCTAATTACAATCGATTGCCTCGTCCGGCAGCAGTTTTAGTAGGTCAGGGAGAAGCCAACCTGATTCTACAGCGGGAAACCTACCAAGATTTAATTCGGCAGGATTGCATACCCGACCGATTAGCTTTTGGGAATTGACTGTTAGGCAGGTTTCGGCTAATTGGGTAAACCTAATTAAACGTTTGCTGGGCAAAAGCCCAGCAAATCCCCTGAAAACTATAGCAGTTCTCACTCATATCGCTATTTTGCTTTCTGTGCGATTCCGGAGAGAGGCTGGGAAATTGGCCCCGCAACCCTATTCTGGGAGGGGTTGGGGGTGAGTCCTGATTTTAGTTAACTCAACCGAGAAGCGCTATATATTCCGAAGCAATACCGGACTAGGTAGAAAACAGCTATGTTTAGTTTAATTATGTTCACCTACTTAATCGTCCAAAAGCGCGTCAGCTAAAATCGAACCGTAGAGCTAAAAAACTCAAGCAAGCAAAGGAAAAAATAAAAATAGCGATTAGATTTTAGCTGATTGGCAGGATGTAACCGCAGTTACACTAGATTTAGACTCTGACAAATAACTAAAGTTGAGTAGCTATAATTGCCTTTTGCCTTTTAACCTATCGGTGCAAACTTCAGCAAATCCCATTAAAGTTCAATGAATTCGGGTCCTAGTCAAGACCCTGCCGGAACTTCTGCCTTGGTGCTTCAAAGCCTTGATATTGTATTAGTTCTAGTCCTCACGTATCTGGTACTCCTGTTTATTGGAGAGCGCCGCACGTTGTGGATGGTACGGGGTTTAATTGTCTTAATGTTGGCCTCAGCGGTGAGTAATCGACTGGGGCTAGTGCTTTTGAGTTTTGTGCTGGAAAAGTTGGTAGTTGGCTCGGCTGTGGCGATGGCTGTGATCTTCCAGTCAGAGTTTCGGCGCTTTCTGGAACAATTAGGCAGGGGAGAAATTGTGCAGTTGCTGCAACCTTCCCGTCGAGCCGTCCCTAAGGCTGATAGTGTGGTTGATGAAATTGTGGATGCGGTTAAAGAACTGTCTCAAAACCGTACTGGTGCCTTGATGATTCTGGAAACGAGTGGGACGATTGATGAGCGCGATTTTTCCGTTCAGGGTGTCAAGCTGGATGCTGAAGTTTCTAAAGAACTCTTGCAAACCATCTTTCAGACATCTACCCTATTGCACGACGGTGCAGTGTTTATCAGTGGTTCCCGTATTATGGCTGCTGGGGTGATTCTGCCCCTTTCTGAGCGCACGGCATCGCGCCAGCTGGGAACGCGACACCGGGCGGCAATGGGAATTACCGAGCGAGTCGAAAATTGCCTGTGTGTCGTTGTATCTGAAGAAACAGGCTCCATTTCCTTAGCGGAGCGGGGGAGCCTAAATCGTCCCCTCACCAGCAGTAAGCTGAAAGAACTGTTAGAAGCGCGTTTCTCGCCGTCAATCGAGGAGGGAGCCGTCGCCCCAGGTCTACGCAGTTTAGGACGCCAGATTAGCGATAAGGGAAAGGCACTGATTTTGCGCTTGCTCCGTCTTCTATCTCCGGCTTCTCGTGACAAGAAATGACTCCAAAACCAACTGTCTTACAAAATCTGCCTGCTGACCTGGATGAAACCCGCCTGCCAAAGCACGTAGCGGTAATTATGGATGGAAATGGGCGCTGGGCAAAGCGTCAGGGTCTACCCCGGATTATGGGTCATCGGCGGGGAGTCAATGCGCTTAAGGAATTGCTGCGCTGCTGTAAGGATTGGGGTATTCCAGCACTGACGGCTTATGCTTTTTCTACGGAAAATTGGGGGCGTCCGCTGGATGAAGTTGATTTTTTGATGACGCTGTTCGATCGGGTCTTGCGGCAAGAGCTGCGAGAGATGGTGCAGGAAAATGTGAAAATCAATTTTATGGGGAATCTAGGCGCATTACCGCGAAGTCTTCAAGCTGAGATTGAGCGCTCAATGACCGAAACCCAGCACAATCGCAGCATTCAATTTACGGTGGCAATGAATTATGGCGGTCGTGAGGAAATTTTGCAAGCTTGTCGAGCGATCGCTACCTCTGTGCAGCAAGGTTTGCTCCAGCCAGATCAAATTGATGAAGCTTTGTTTGAAAAGCATCTCTACACTTCCAATGTGGGCGATCCCGACTTATTAATCCGTACCAGTGGCGAAATGCGCGTCTCGAACTTCCTACTGTGGCAAATGGCTTATGCGGAACTCTATATTACAGAGACGCTGTGGCCTGATTTTGACCGGACGGAGTTTCATCGGGCGTTGTGTGTCTATCAACAACGCGATCGCCGTTTTGGGAAGGTTTGAAGGGTTAAGCTGCTAAGTTTCAAGCTTCTCTAAGCTTGTTAACTTGCTAACTTTCAACTTTCCAACCTGCAAAGAAGCAAACTCTTTAAGGCCCAGAAAAAACGGCGTTTTCTACATCTTGGCGAGTGAGGGAGTATTTGAAAGAGCGCAGGATATCGCGCCCACCCTCACCCGCTTGCAGATAACGCACGGTTAGCTCTTCCACATCCAGTAACAATTCGGCTTTCCACGAAGGTCGAGCAATGTGCCAACAGTGTAGGTCTGCACGGTCTTGTTCACATCCTAGCCCTTGAAGCCACTGCTCGATCTCAGGGAGGGGATGGTTGTATAGGGGGGTATCAGCAGCGGGAAGAGTCATATGGATTTGGCAAAAGGGATTTGGGAAAAGGAATTTGTGCAGTTACAAGTTGGGATGCGATAGGTTCAGTTATAGCTTGTTGATTAATGCTTATCTGCTGCAACACTTGCGGCGGAATTTTCTGCCCGGAAACTTGGAAAGCCGTGTCTCCTCGTGTTAAACCAATAGCGATCGCTAACAGCAGGCATCCCAAAAATGTTACACCCAAGATGAACAAAGCAAAAATTTCCCCAGCAGATAGGGGGCGGTCAGTGGGATCGAGGTAAGCTGATGAGGAATAAGTTGGTTTGGGCTGTGACATTGGACGGTTTAAGTTTCCCGGAGCCTGAATCACGCTGATGCGGGAATAGCCAATTCTCATGTCGTAAGCCTGTCGCCGTTCTGGGTTGCTGAGGGTAGCGTAGGCTTCGTTGATCTGCTGGAACTTAGCTGTCGCCGTTTTAGCTGGCAAATCTGTTGTATCGGGATGGTAGCGCTTGCTGAGTTCCCGATAAGCCCGGCGAATTTCGATTGCTGATGCTGAAGGATGCAGCCCCAGCAGGGCGTAATGACTGGTTGCCAAGTTTGTTTGATATGGCATCCTTCGACTTTCATTGTTCGCAGTTGCCCTGTTATGAGTCACCGCAGCTCCACTCTGCCTGGTTACGAATGGTTTTCAATTATTCTAAGACACCTGTGCCTCGACTGCCCTCAGCATGAAGTAAAGAGTTAGGGGAGTAGGGATGCGATCGCAAGACATCAAGTATAATTTTTTCTTATTTTTTTAATGGCTTTTTTCAGGCCATCGGAATGAATCCAACCTACAAAACCACCATAAATTATCTTCCCATTATTATCTGCCAAAAAGATATGCTCGACTCCTAGCGGGGTTTTCCAAGTTCTAACAACCGTTTTATCTCTAAGAGTAAATATAGGTCTAGATTTCTTAAAATCTCTCTCTTCAGCAAAAGTCATTCCCGGCACATTTTCTAAATATTTTATAACTTCCTCTGTAAGCTTAGAAATAGAATTAGCTACTTTGAATTGTTGGGTTTTAATTTGATTTACTATCCCCATGCTAAATTTAGCTAAAGCAACAGCAATTAATCCTGTGATTCCAATCACTGCTATACCGCCCATCATTCCAGCAGAACCACTAATAGTTGCTAAAGCTATTGTGATCGCAGCGCCACTTAAGCCTGTAGCAGCCATTGTGATAACGAATATTACTCCAATAATCTCCAAAGTAGAATCTTTTTTAATTACTGCCTGCATCTGCTATAGCAATCCTATTTGAGTTGTGACTACCTTTAAAAAGAACCGTACAGGCGCTCTAGGGGGCAAGAGAGAAGTTGATAAAGGAGTTACGATTGTTATATTACCTTGATATTTTGTTGATAAATCCTCACTATAGCAATCCTATTTAAGTTGTGAACGAGTATTTTGTCCCTACAGGGTTTCACGAATCTTTTAGGATTGCTATATTTCCGGAACGCGCAAGTCTCCCGCCTAGCTGCATCCCCATAAAAGCGATATTAATATAAAAATAATTAGTAATTTTTCCAAAAAAATACGTGTATTTTCAGCCTTTGATTAAAAATTATAGTAATTACCACGCTTGCTAAAAAAGCTAATTCAAATTACAAACAATCGCTTTCTTTCTATAAATTACTCCGCAAATTGCTGCTAACAGCAACCAGCCCAAAGTATTCACTCGTAAATCAAAAAGGGTTACATCTACAGTGTTAAATAAAGTGCAGCAACCAAAAGCAACTAAATAACTAAAAATAATTAATTGATTTTGTGGGGAAGCGGTGAAGTGCATCTTTGCTAATAACAGGATACCTTGAGCCATTACCCAGCCGACTAATCCAAAAAATAGAATTGTTGCTGGGATGCCAGTTTCAGCAGTTAGCATTAACAACAGACTGTGGGGATGTCCCAGCCAAATTTGCATTTTTGCCTCATAGAGAGGCGTAAAATTTCGTAACCCCCAACCAGTGCAGGGACGCTGCTGCGTCATCGACCAAGCAAACTTCCATTGGGTTGTTCGTAACAGCGCTATTGGTCGGTCTGGATAACGCTGGTCGGTGAGTCGCGCCCAAAAGTAAGTTGGGACAATGATTCGCAGCCATTCTCGCACAGGCGAAGGGCCAAAAGCTGCCCAGAGGACGGTAGTAGCAACACCTGCAACTAGGGCAATTAGCCAACGCCAACCCTGATAGAGCGCAAAGGCGAGACAACTGACGATGACAATTGCCCAAGCGTTGCGGGAGTTGGTTAAGATGAGAGCGATCGCATTCCCAATTACCGCCACACTCAAAAACACCCAGCGCAGCCAATAAGAATCCCTTTTTTTACCTTCGTTCCCAGTCTCAGCCTGGGAACGCACGTTTTGGAGGCTCCGCCTCCCCCAATTCCTAAGAAAGCTAAAGGATAAGTGAGGCGGCCTAACGGGACTTACTTCAGCTCCGGCTCCCCTCAGGTCTTGAGGAGAGGGGCTAGAGGTGAGGTGCTTTTGCCTTTTGGTTTCTTCAATCCACAGTCCCAGCGACAGAATGAAAACAATTTGCAAATACGCCGCAAGGATATTGGCATACATAAACACCGAAGCCATCCGTCCGGGGGGATTGCCTTTGGGTTCAAGCGCCCAACCCACGATACCTTGCAACTGTGCTGGAGTTGCCCAACCTAAAAATATCTGTCCGAAGCCTAGAATAACTACTGGTACGGAAGGAATAACCAGAATCCAAGCGAGTCGCCGCAACTGATTTGGTGTTTGGATCAGTTGACTGTAAGCAGCAAACAAGAGGAAAAACGGGAATAAATTAGCTAATCCCAGAAAAGCTTCAGCGCGATTAAAGGCAAAAGCAGCTGAAATAATCAAGATTACGCTCAAAAGAGCAAATCCCCAGTTGAGGGGGCGACGGATAATTGTGCGATACTTTTGCTTCCAGGTGCCTACCAATGCCAAGAATATTCCCAAGGCACCCAGAATCGGAATGAAGGGAAAAATTAGTAACCCCAGCTGGGCATAGTTCCAAGAGGGCTGCAAGCTGGGGTCAGGATGTTGGGAAGAAGGCAAAAGAATTTTCCTCATTTCTTTTTGCTTTTTCTTTTGCTACCCCCTTTTTTAAGGAGGGTTGGCAAAGTGGTTTCATTTACTAAAAGAAAATTTTTGAACGTTGATTTTGGCTGGCAGTAGGGGCATGGCATTGCCATGCCCCTACAAAATGCCGCAAATTTCGATATTTTCTAAGGGTTGTATGAAACCACCCTGATTTTTTAAGGATGCTAAGGCGATCGCACGAGTACCTTTTTACGCCATTTCCCAGCACTCTGAGCGAGTGAGGCGAATTTGTGCTAAGGCAAAGATAATCGGGATAATGCGACCATAGTTAGTAGCGATCGCTCTCCAGCCTAAATCGGCAAAAAACCATCCCCACATCACAGGCCCCACCAAGGCAAATACACTCCGGAGGGCACCATAGCGGGCAGCACTCATCGCCATACCTCGCTTAGCTGTTTGCAGCGCCAGATAATTCTGAAACTGTGCCGCCGCCACCGCACCGCCTTGAATAACTGTTTCTTTGGCAACTTGATAGCTGGCAAACTGAATCGCAAACTGACGGGCTACTTGTTGCAGCAATATCGGCTGCACAATGGAACTAACAGCCAAAGCGCTACCACCTTTGACCAGTAAACCTACGGGATCGTGCTGCAAGTTGACTGGCAACGGCTCGGAAAGTTCAGAATTTGCCAGACTTCCCTGTATTCTGACAGTCATGGCTTTTTGTTCTTGTCGTGGCAGTTGTTTCCACACCCGTCCCATCAGGTTGAGAAACACTTCTGCCTCTAAATCTGTAGTCGAAAGTTCTGCGGAGTAGGGAATTTTGAGGTAACGACAAACCTGAATCAAAGCTTGGCGATACGTCACTTCGCCAGTGCGTCCCCGCAATACCGTCACTCCATCTGCTGCCAAAAAGCGAAATCTATCTTCGATAGCATCTAACCAACTTTCGCGATCTTGACTTTGGATGTCTATCGGTTCAGGTGTCTGAACATAATCTAAGGGATTAAATTTGCGACGGAACAAGATGTCCGTCAGGTGCTGTAATTCTTCTTCTGTAGCTAACTCCAGTGCGTCTCTCAGCTCGTCCAACTTGCAATCCTCCCAGACCCCAGATGCGGTGCTGTCCCTTATTCTACTCATATATACCTTAAGGCTGTGGGTGACAAGCTATGTTTGATGTAGCGGTGATTGGTGCTGGAATGGCGGGACTTACCTGTGCGAACCAGTTGCACCAAGCTGGATACAAAGTAGTTGTGGTTGACAAATCTCGTGGTGTTGGGGGACGGGTAGCGACGCGCCGATTGCAGGGTACTTGTGCGGATCATGGTACGTGCTATTTAAAAGCACAAGGTGAGTTGTTGCAAAAGTTTGTCGGGGTTTTATGCGATCGCCATATTCTTGAAGTTTGGACGGATACTGTTTACGAATTAGATACTGGATCGCCGTCTCAGTTAGTAGAAGCAAAGCGATATCCTCGTTATGTGGCACCTGCTGGAATGACTGCGATCGCTAAGTTTTTAGCTGCTAATCTAGAGATGCGATTGAGTCAACGAGTGCAGGCGCTTAGTCTCACTGAGGAAAAAACTTGGAATCTCACTTTTGAGGACACAGCCGACGAATTAACAGCAAAAGCTGTAGTTGTGGCAATTCCAGCGCCTCAAGCTTTGATGTTACTGGAATCTTTAACCCAAACTATATCATCAGCATTTCTGGAGATTTTGCGCTCTGTGGAGTTTTACCCCAGCCTTAGCGTGATGGCTGGTTATTCCAAGGAATTTCCTCTACCAACTTGGAAAGCTTGTAACATCTCAAATGACTCTGATTTAGCCTGGATTGGTTTAGACAGCAGCAAACGTCAAAATCCAGAAATGCCGATTTTTGTTCTGCAAAGCAGTGCTGAGTTTGCCCAACGTTATTTAGATGCCCAAGATTTAAGTTCAGCTGCACAGCAGATGTTATCCCGTGCTGCACAGTTGCTAATTCCTGGGCTGGATTCCCCGGAATGGTTGCAAATTCACCGCTGGCGTTATGCTTTCCCCAGTAATCCTTTGAATATTGATTGCCTTGATGCTGAGACACCATTGCCCTTAGTTTGTTGTGGCGATTGGTGCGGCGGAAACTTGGTGGAAGGGGCAATGAATTCTGGGGCTGCTGCTGCTGTCAGGATAAATCAACAGATGGAGATGCGAAGCCTTCCAGGAGAAAGTTTCTTGGATGCTCTCTAGCAACAATCCGTTAGTGATGGGTAAGGAGTTAATTGAAAACTATGGAAGATTCTATCCAAGTAGTGGATTACGATGCTAATTGGTCTATCCGATTTGAGCAGGAAAAGTCCCAGATTCTCAACGCCCTCGGTGATGCTGTCTTGGATATTCAACACATTGGCAGTACCTCAGTACCAGGATTGGCAGCTAAACCGATTATCGATATTGTTGTAGGCGTGGAGGAGTTACCACCAAGCCCCACCCACATCAAAGCTTTGGAAACACTCGGCTATGTCTACCAAGGCGAGGCGGGTATTCCAGGGCGGCACTTCTTTCGTAAAGGAATGCCCCGCACTCACCACCTTCATCTAGTGAAGCTGGGAAATGAAGTTTGGGAAAACCAACTTCTATTCCGCGATTTTCTCCAGCACCACCCAGACAAGGCGAAGCAATACGAAGCTTTGAAACGCAAGCTGGCTGTTCAATTCCGGCTAGATCGAGAGGGCTACGTCCAGGCAAAGGCACCTTTGATTGAGCAGATGCTCTCAGATGCTAGGGCTTGGAGCAAGCAGTGTGAAGCAAGCGAGTGAATCAAGTTTTTCAGCCGTCCAATTCTAGTGCTTAAACAATCACATCAAGTAATGAACCTCACGCCACGCATGAAGAAAGCCGATTGGTGCAAGTTCTTGATGGCGCGATCGCAGCCTTTTTGTAAACTTTTATTGAAGAATGTAAAGTTTTTGTTATATATTTATTACAGGAGAGAAAGATTCGTAAACCAGAGGCTTCTGGTTTGACACTTTTGGCGAATCTAAAAATACATCCATGACGTATACGATCGAAACAGCTCAAGGCATTTTCCCCACCACCGAGGTAGCTAATGCTGTTCCAGCTACCACGCAAGCCTTCGATAAGCTCAGCGTTGACGATCAACTGGCATTACTTTGGTTTGCCTACACCGAAATGGGTGTTTCAATTACTCGCGCCGCTACAGGAGCCGCCCGCATGATATTAGCGGAAGGTTTACTAGCCCAAATTAAGCAGATGCCTGCTGCTGCCCAAACGCAAGTCATGAACGATCTTGCTAGCCGTGCTGACACTCCCATCAGCCGCTCCTATTCTTCTTTCAGCGTCAACACCAAACTAGGTTTTTGGTATGAATTAGGAGAATTGATGGCACAGGGTATTGTCGCTCCAATCCCCCCTGGCTATCAAATGACTCCTGAAGCCGCAGCAGTGCTAGAAACCATTAAGAAACTCGATCCGGGTCAGCAAATCACAGTTTTGCGTAATACCGTAGTCAACATGGGATTTGATCCTGCTCTTAACGATTACGCAAAACCCGAAGATCCCCTGATGACACCAACCGAGCTAGCTTCTCGTACTAAGGTCAAAATTGAGGGCATCACTGAGCCTACGGTGCTGAATTATATTCAGAACATGAACGCATTTGACTTTGAAGCTGCTGTAGCTTTATTTGTTGAAAACGGAGCATTGCAACCGCCATTCCAGAAGCCGATTGTCGGTCATGAGGCAATTTCTGCATATATGCGTGAAGAATGCCAGGGACTCAAAATGATCCCACAGAAAGGCGTATCTGAGCGCATAGAAGATGGCTATACGCAGCATAAAGTCACAGGAACAGTAGAAACACCTTGGTTTGGTGCTAGCGTTGGGATGAACATTGCGTGGCGCTTCTTACTAAATCCCCAAGGCAAAATTTTCTTCGTAGCAGTTGACTTACTGGCATCTCCCAAAGAACTACTAAATCTGACTCGTGCGTAGAGTGCTAAGTCGCTTTGAGACATAGTTAGGTTGGGTTAAGGTTGAGAACCCAATAAGCCTTGTGGAGTTGGGTGAGTGCGATCGCATTCACCCTACTCTGTGATTTTGTTTTATTAATGTAATCCAAAAATTACTGATCCTCAAGTAATTGGGAAGCTAATTTTATGGCTTCTGCTGAGGTGGAGATTTTGCCTTCGGCGCGTGCCAATCCCAGCGCTGTGAGGACTTTACCAACTTGTGGCCCAGCTTTTAAGTTAAAAGTTTGTATTAGCTGTGTACCCGTGACGAGTGGCGTAGGATGGGCAACTTGGTCATCAGGGGTGAGGTAGAGGTCGATCAGGGGTGCCAACTCTTCTACAGGTGTCCCAGATGCCACAGCTAACACTACCAAAGTCGGAAAGACTTGTCCAACTCCCCGAAAGAAAAAATACTGTTCTGGCAAAGACATCTGGGATGATTGCAATTGGGGTAGGTATTTAATTGCAGTGGTGAGGGCGCGAATTTCTGCGCGACTGTATTTTAAATTTAATAATTCAGCTTCGGCTTGTTCAGGGATGGGTGACAGCAGAGTTGCCAGTTTTGCAACTCCCAGCCAAGAGGTTTTTAAGGTATCGCCTACTGGTTTGGAGAGTAAGTTTCCTAAGTCAGCCCAAGTTTGGGCTAGTACAACAGCTGAAGGTTCAATGGCTGTCAATCTTGTAGAGACGACTGATCCGCCCAACTGCCTTTGAAGGCTAGGAGATCCCCCCAACTCCTCTTGAAGGCTAGGAGATCCCCCCAACCCCCCTTCAAAAGGGGGGCTAGGCGATCCCCCCAACTCCCCTTCAAAAGGGGGGCTAGGAGATACGCCCAACTCCCCTTGAAGGTTAGGAGATCCGCCCAACTCCCCTTGAAAAGGGGGGCTAAAGGCACTCTTAAACCAAGTTTGAAGTAAACCATCCTCAATAGCGGCGATAATCCAGGGTGTGCCGTCAGGGGTGTTGAGGAGATAAGCTAACTCTGCTTGCACCCGTTCTGCTGATACTTGCCCCAGCAAGGGCGCTAGTTGCCGAATTACGGTTAGGGTTTCCGGTTCAATGGTAAAACCCAGCTGGGCGGCTTGGCGGTAGGCTCTTAATAGCCGTAAAGGGTCATCTTGCAGATTTTTGGGGGAAACCATCCGGATGATGCCTTGTTGCAAATCTGCATAGCCGTTGAGGGGATCGATGAGTTCGCCTGTGTGGGGATTGTAAGCGATCGCATTCATCGTATAATCCCGCCGCCGCAAATCTGTCTCCAAATTTGCTCCTTCAGCTTGAGCAAAATCAGCAGTTGCTTGGTCAAATACTACTCTGGCAATCTGTCTAGAGGCATCCAGCAGCACAAAACCCGCCTTGTAGCGACTGGCAATTTTTCGCGCTGTCTTTACCGCATCGGTGAGTAGGACAAAATCCAAATCTAGGTACTCGCGGCGACGTTCCAGCAAGGCATCCCGCACGGCACCACCTACCATATAAGCAGGAGTAGCCAGCAATTCCAGGCTAAAAGGCCATGTTTCGGGAGATAAGGCAGAGGAATTAGTCATTAGTCACCTTAAGGGTTGAAAAGTGAGAAAGTTGAAACGATTAAGGTTCTAACAACTTTCCTACATTCAAACTTTCCAACTTTCCCACGCCAAAGCGCAACCAACAAAAAACTGATGCAACAAAAATCAACCCTGAAGGTAATTAATATCAAGTGTTGTCTGCGCTAGATTATCAGAAAAGCCTTCGGAGGCTGCACCATGTGTATTTGTATTAACTGCCATTACGTAGATCGCTGCACCACCTACAATGCCGTAGAAACGCAGCATCAGGTGCCTCACCTGACTGAAACACCTGATTTTGAGGCTACTGAACCCACAATTAACGTCAATATCCGTTCAATGGACGATTATATTGAAATGGAATGGGATGTTGTGGGTTGTCTCAGCTTTAAACAGGAAACTGGCAAATGGGCGAAGTTGCGTCCTGGTGAGCTAGTGCCAACCTGAAATAAGCTGATAACAACACAGCGGCTCTTTAACGGTGAATCGTGCCTAGCTGTTGACGGGCCTTGGTCAAAAATTGCCAGTCCTCTCAAAAACCCGGTATAACTGCCGGGTTTTTGATTTTCAGTAATTTCGCCCAGATCAAGAGCAGGCGATCGCACTGTTTTATAAAGTTGCGTTGAACTTGGTGAATGTTTTCAGTAAAAATTCTGTGATCTGTATCTTATACTACATAAGTAATTAAAATAATCTTTAGATTTATACCGAATCCAGCCTAATTTACGGAAATGCTTTAGGTGATATAACGGACGATTTATACTGTGATTCGCTGTAGTTTGGAACTAAGAGCTAAACTTCAGCGAATTATTAAAGTAATATGCGCTCTGACATAATCGTAAAAACTATTGAGAATCTGGCACAAGACCCGTGTAACTGCCAGATGGACTGGGATCACTTAAATTCAGACAACGAGTATGGAGAAGCGCTTGATACTAAAGTGTTGCAAAAATGGCGAGAGTCATTAGGCGAAAGCGCTTTAGAATTTATGATGGGTATAGTTGATATTTTTGTCGAAGAGGCTCCCAAAAAGCTGCGAGCGATCACGATCGCTGTAGCAAAAGGAGATATGGCAGCATTAGAGCATCAAGCTAACAGCTTCAAGTCAAGCAGTGCTGCCCTTGGTGCAACCAAACTCTCAAAGCTTTGCCAGTATCTAGAATCAAACGGTCGCGGTGGCAGCAGACCAGACGATTTGGGCATAGCAATCCAGCTTTATGTTGAGTATGCCAGATGTAAAAGCGCTTTGTATAGAGAATTACAAAAATTTCAGGCTGAAAGCAACGCCTATAGGGAAAAGTCGTTTTTTTGATTGACACTTATCCCGGAATCGCGTCAATATGAGTTAATAGATGAAGCTTTATTAAGTTACCTTAAATGTCCTTCGATTTTGTATCGCTGGAAAACGTCCAAGAAATTGCTCACCAATACGGTTATTGGGCAGTTTTTTTGGGAATTTTGATTGAAAACCTGGGAATTCCCCTACCCGGTGAAACGATTACTCTAGCTGGGGGGTTTTTGGCAGGTAGTAAAGAACTGAATTACTGGTTTGTGCTAGGTAGCGCGATCGCTGGTGCAGTCGTAGGCGGTACCTGCGGCTACTGGATTGGCAGATATGGCGGCTGGCCTTTACTGGTGAGTGTAGGGCGAATCTTCCGCATCCGCGAAGAGAAACTCGCCGAATTTAAAAATCAGTTTAGCGAAAACGCCGGGAAAACCGTATTTCTCGGTCGTTTCCTAGCGCTGCTACGGATTGTTGCCAGTCCCCTAGCTGGAGTTGCCGAAATGCCCTTTCTAAAATTCATGATTTATAACATTGCTGGGGCAACGGCGTGGGCATCAGTGATGGTAACTTTATCATTTTTCGCAGGGCGAATCATTCCCCTAGAAAAATTAGTTTTGTGGGTAGCACAATTTGGCATAGTAGCTTTGCTTGCAGTAATTGCCTGGATTGTCGTCCCCCTCTGGTTAGAGGCACGCGAAGCTAAACGCGAAATTGAAAAAAGTTAAAATATCCTCGTTCCCAGTCTCAGACTGGGAACGCATTCAAGAGGCTCTGCCTCAAGTGATTCCTCACTTTCAGTTTAAAGTCCTTGCTGAAGGAAGAATGTCGGCACGAGCCGACAGATACGTATTCCCAGTGCGAGACTGGAAGAGACTTTAATCCGCTTTCTGCGACCAAACGCGAGTAGGCAATCCCCAAACGTAGATAAAGCCTTCAGCTGCCTTGTGGTCAAACTGATCTTCAGCGCCATAGGTAGCTAAGTCATGGCTGTAGAGAGAATTGTCAGAGTTGCGTCCCACAATCATCGCGTTGCCTTTAAAGAGTTTAACCCGCACTGTTCCTGTCACCCGCTCTTGTGTTTGTTGAATGAAGGCATCCAGAGCGGCTTTTAGCGGACTATACCACAGACCGTTATAGACTAACTGACTGTAAGTTTCTTCAATGCCTCGCTTGTAGCGGGTGACATCTGCGGTCAGAGTCAAGCTTTCTAAGTCGCGGTGCGCGTCGATTAATACCAGCATTGCGGGAGATTCGTAGACTTCCCGCGATTTGATACCCACAAGGCGGTTTTCGATCATGTCGATGCGTCCGACACCGTGGTTTCCAGCTAGCTCGTTGAGTTTAGTAATTAGAGCCACTGGCGAGAGGTTTTCGCCGTTAAGGGTAGTAGGTAAGCCTTTCTCGAAGCCAATCTCAACATATTCTGGCTCGTTGGGTGTATCCGCGATCGCTTTGGTGAGCGCAAAAACTTCTTCCGGCGGTTCCGTCCACGGATCTTCCAGAGGGCCAGCCTCAATTGCTAAGCCAAGCAAATTGCGGTCAAGGCTGTAAGGCGAAGACTTTTTCACTGGCGATGGAATCCCGAAGCGTTCGCCGTAGGCAATTGTTTCCTCGCGGCTCATGCCCCATTCCCTGGCTGGTGCTAAGATTTTGATTTTGGGATTAAGTGCGCCAATCGACACATCAAAGCGCACCTGATCGTTACCTTTGCCAGTGCAACCGTGCGCGATCGCATCTGCACCGTATTTTTCGGCAGCTTCTACTAATATTTTCGCAATCAACGGACGAGCCAAAGCAGTCGCTAAGGGATAGCGATTTTCGTAAAGTGCATTCGCCTGAATCGCCGGAAATCCATAATCTTTGACGAATCTCTCGACTACATCAATTACTAGCGATTCACTCGCACCCGATTTTAAGGCTTTTTCCCGGATTGGATCTAGTTCATCACCCTGTCCTAGATCCGCCGCCAGGGTAATCACTTCTTGTACTCCCCACTCCTCTTTAAGGTATGGGATACAGACGGAGGTATCGACTCCACCTGAATATGCCAGCACCACTTTAGTAGCACGACCCATTTATCTCTCAATCCCGCAAAACAACGAGTTCTTATTATGCAACTAATCTTTGTACATTCTTGTCAGTAATATCACAGATTCATATTCAATTATGGGCTTACCTCTTCTTTGAGGGATACTGTAAACAGTTGTATTCCAGGGGAAACGGTGTTTTTTAGCGTTGTCATTCCAACTTACAATCGCAAACCTATTTTGGAAAAGTGCTTGAGAGCGCTAGAATCTCAGCAGTTGGGCGCTTATAGTCGAGTTAAAGGCTACGAAGTTGTGCTGGTGGATGATGGTTCCACGGATGGTACGCTGGAGTGGCTAGAATCGCACGCTGCTGAGTTTCCTCATGTGCGATCGCTCTCGCAAGACCACAAAGGGCCAGCCGCCGCCCGTAATCTGGGAGTAGAACAGGCTCAAGGTGACACTATCATTTTTATTGATAGCGATTTGGTTGTCACTGAACATTTTCTCGCCTCACACGCTAACGCTTTGGTGCAGGGACAGCAGAAGTTAGGAAGCGATCGCGTCTTTACCTATGGTTGGGTGATCAATACCAACAACTTTGAGAACCCGACTTCTGAACCTTACAAAATCACGGATTTTTCAGCCGCTTACTTTGCTACCGGAAATGTAGCGATCGCAAAGCATTGGTTGGAACAAGCTGGACTTTTCGACACCCGCTTTCAACTCTACGGCTGGGAAGATTTAGAACTAGGTGTTAGGCTCAAACAACTAGGTTTAAAACTGATTAAATGCCCCGAAGCTGTCGGTTATCACTGGCATCCACCCTTTGCCTTAGAACAAATTCAGGGCATGATTGGCAGAGAAATTGAACGGGGACGCATGGGAGTTTTGTTTTATCAAAAACACCCTTCTTGGGACGTGCGAATGATGATTCAAATGACTATGCTGCACCGCATCCTCTGGGGATTACTTTCTCTTGGCGGTAGGCTTAACGAGCAGACAATGGCACCCTTTTTACAATGGTTAATTGACCGAGGTAATCCCCAATTAGCTTTAGAAATTGCCCGAATTTTCCTTAACTGGTATAACGTTCAGGGAGTTTATGCTGCTTACGCAGAGATACAGCATAAAGCTTAAATCATCAAATCTGGTTGGTTCATTGAGTCCGCGCAGGCGGACTTAGTTTGTATAGCCGTGATTTCTAATCGCCAGGTGCTTTTACTGGGATGCCATCCAATTGTTCCCAAACAAGAAGAATTAATCTTACAAATTACCAATTATTTCTTGATAATATTGCTCCTGCTGATTGGGAAGAAAAGCTGTAACTTGCAAAGTTTTATTTTTAATTTTCCAGGCTTTGGTTATCTGAATCTTACTCAAGAAATCGATGTCGTGGGAAATAACGCAAATCGCCCCCTGAAACTCCGATAACGCTTCGACAATCTGAGCAACTGTTTCTAAATCCAGATTATTCGTCGGTTCATCCAAAACCAGTAAATCAATTGATGAAATACTTATCATAGCCAATGCTAGTCTAGCTAACTCACCACCACTTAAGAAGTTAGCCTTTTTATTGACTTCATCATTGAAAAACAGAAAATGTCCTAACTGTTGCCGTAAAAGTTGGTAGGCAAGACTTGAATTGGCTTTTCGCATATTTTCTAAAACTGTCATTTCCCTATCTACTAACTCATAATTCTGGTCGAGATATACGACTTGCATATCTTTTGAAACTAAAACTTCGCCTGCCTCAAGAAAAAGTTGAGAATTCTGATTTCTAATACCCAGAATTGCTTTAACCAAACTTGACTTACCCGAACCATTAGCTCCGGAAACAGTAACCCGCTCTCCCGATGAAATATGAAGCTGTATATTTTTGAGGAGAAGTTGGTTTCCAATTTTGAGTTCCGCACCTTGAATATCAACGAGATTTCTTCCCTTTTTACTACTTCCTTCTTCCAAACTTACCAGAGTAACCTTATTTGTCTTAATTTTAGAAGCTTCAAATTTTTGCATTGCTTTAGCTACAGTTGCTTCATGTTTTTTTGAAGCGTTTCCAGCAGCAGCGGATGCTAACTCAGAAAAGAAACCTCTTTCTGCCCTTCCCATACTTCTATCGTGAGCTTGTAAGCGTCCTTCTTTTCTTGAGCGTGCAGCACGCTTTTGTTCCTCTAAGGCTGCATCTTTGACACGCAGCAGTTCTTTTTTTGCTACTTCATGTGTCCTCAAGGCGACCTGTATTTCTGTCTGTTTTTGTGCTTTGTATGCAGAATAGTTACCGCCGTAAACCTTCAGTCCTGATTGAGTTAATTCCCAGGTTGTATTCACAACTTGGTCTAAGAAAAAAGGTTTGTGAGAGACTATTACGAAAGCTCCGGTAAAGTCGGTTAAGAAATTCTTCAAAGTCTCTAAAGCTAGAAAATCCATGTGATTAGTAGGTTCATCCAGTAACAAGAGACTTGGCTGTTTAGATAAACCAATCGCCAGAAACAGTTTAGTTATTTCTCCACCGCTTAAACTTCCAATCGGTAAAGACATATCAATAGAGGTGCCTAGCGTTGCCTCTAATATCTCTCCGATTTCCCACCATTCATCGGATAATGAACTGAGAAAGTTGAGAACAGTATTTTCTTTTATTTCCTGTTTAATTGTACTAATTTGCGGTAAGTAATAAACAGCGCGACTAATCACCGAACCAGAGCTAGCTTGGATTTCACCAGCCAAGATTTTCAAAAATGTTGACTTTCCTACCCCATTACCACCAACCAGAGCAATGCGATCGCCTTTAGAAATTCCAACTTTAATTTCCTTGAATAAAGTTCTCCCTGAAGCAAATTCGTAGCTAATATTATCAGCTATTAAAAGTGATTTTACATCCATAGTAAAAACCCCTAATTTTAATGTTTATTGGTAATGCTATACCTCATATCCCCTTAAAAAAGGGGGTGAGATATTTATTCGTATTGCATCAAAAGAGAAATGGGTAACAATAGACCTCTTGCAAAAGTCATCGCTGGGGTACTATGGGGACTGAACAAAGGCGATTGCTACCCGTTATTCATAACCCTTGCTTATCTCATTGGCTGAACTGAGCCGGAGTTCA